>CAXTJY010000738.1:1661-2007 GCA_964244395.1 uncultured Rhodovarius sp. | reverse complement strand
CTCCGGCTGGAGCAACCCTAGCCCGAACGGAAACCCGGCGCAAGGAAAATGACGGAGGCGTCATTTATGTGTGACAGGTAACACCGCGCCTTAGATTGGCGCGACCACGCGCAGCGGCGTCTTGGGGGCGGGGCGGCTGGTGCTGGACAGCAGGGCCAGATCGTACTCGTCCAGCAGATAGCCCTCCTGGTCGACGACGAAGACGATCGAGCAGTCCTCGTCGATCGCTAGGCGCATGCGATCGAGCGCCTCCCCCGCCGTTCGGCAAGGATAGTACACCTGCCGGCCGAGGCCATTGGTGGCCTGGACCGTGAAAACCGTCGGGACGTCGCGCATGGGCATTTCG
>CAXTJY010000738.1:0-1651 GCA_964244395.1 uncultured Rhodovarius sp. | reverse complement strand
GATGCTGACTGAGACTTCGTGCATGGAAGCACAGTTTATCTCGCATGTGCGAAATATCTTCGCTCAGACGCATGTTTTTGCCGCGGTGCATGCGTCCAGACTCGGACGATCCTTAGTCCACGAAGGTCGCGATCTCTTCCACCGGGGCGCGTTCGGTGCGCCAGTTGTTGATGGGAGCGCTGGTGTCCTTGTAGCCGACAGCGAGGCCGCAATAGACTTGCAGCTCGTCGGGGATGGCGAAGAAACGCCGGACGAAGCTGTGCTGGCGGGCCCAGGCCTCCTGCATGCAGGTCGCCAAGCCCTTGTCCTCGGCGGTCAGCGCGATGGTCTGCATCAGCATGCCCAGATGGGCCCATTGGCCGGGTCCCATCTGGCGGTCGATGGCGAAGAAGAACGCCGCTGGGGCGCCGAAGAAATCATAGTTCCTGGCCAGCTGCAGCAGCCGGGCGCCCTTGTTTTCGCGCGGGATGCCGATCGAGGCATAGAGGTCCTCGCCGCATTTGAAGCGGCGCGTGCGATAGGGCTCCTTGATGGCCGGCGGGTAGACGTGGAACTCGGTGTCCTCGCCCATCGGGTTGGTCGCCATGGCCTCGCCCAGCGCCTTGCGGAAACGGGCGATACCCTCGCCGGCGAGGCCGTAAATGTGCCAGGGCTGGCAATTGCCGCCCGAGGGCGACCAGCGCGCGGTTTCCAGGATGTCGCGGAGATCGGCGGCCGTGACCGGCTTGTCGGTGAAGGCGCGCGTCGAGATGCGGCCCTTAATGGCTTCGGTTACGTTCATGACTGCGCTTCCCTGGCTTTGCCCCCTGGGTAGCGGGCGAAGCGGTATTTGGGAAGTATGACGATGGGGAAGAGGTTGGCGATGGGCGGCAACTCGCTCCTCATTCCGTCATGGTGGCTTGACCCAGCCACCCAGGGGCCGCGCGCGCCGCCGCCCTGTCACACGCTCTGGATGGCCGCCTCAAGGGCGGCCATGACGGAGTTGGTTGAACGCCCTACTCCTTCGCGCCGGCCCAGAAATCCTTCACGCGGGCGAAGAAGCCGTTGGCTTCGGGTTGGTTGTGCTCGGTGGCGGCGGATTCGAACTGGCGCAGCAATTCCTTCTGCTTCTTCGACAGGTTTACCGGCGTCTCGACCACGCATTCGACATAAAGGTCGCCCTGGCCTTCGCCGCGCAGGCCCGGCATGCCCTTGCGGCGGATGCGGAACTGGCGGCCGGACTGGGTGCCTTCGGGCAGCGTGACCTTGTCGCGGCCGCCGTCGATGGTCGGAACCTCGATCGCCCCGCCCAGCGCCGCCGTCGCGAACGGCACGGGGACGCGGCAGAAGAGGTCGATGCCCTCGCGCTTGAAGATCTGGTGAGGCGCCATCGAGAGGAAGATGTAGAGGTCGCCATTGGGGCCGCCGCGCATGCCGGCCTCGCCCTCGCCTTCCAGGCGCATGCGGGTGCCGTCCTCGACGCCCTTGGGGATGCGGACCTGGAGGGTGCGCTGCTTCGCCACCCGGCCCTGGCCGTGGCGGGCCTTGCAGGGGTCCTTGATGGTGCGGCCCTGGCCGTTGCAGGCCGGGCAGGTGCGTTCGATCGTGAAGAAGCCCTGGGCGGCGCGCACCTTGCCGTGGCCTTGGCAGGTGGGGCAGGTGACGGGCTTGG
>CAXTJY010000737.1:0-2009 GCA_964244395.1 uncultured Rhodovarius sp. | reverse complement strand
TGGGGGTCCACCAGCGGACGGGCTTGGGTTCCTTGGGCAGGGCGCTGCGGGGGCGGCCGCGCTTGGGTCGGGGCGGCTCGTCGGCGGCGGCCATCATCGGGTCCGGTCGCGCGTCGGTGTCCTCGTCGGGTTCGTCCGCTCCTTCGGCGATGCCGGACGCCTCTGGGCGGGCGGCAGGCAGCGGATTCAGGCGGGGGCGGCCGGGGCGGCGCGGCGGCGGGACGGCGGTCAGCGCCTCCTGCGCCGCGATTCGGGCCTGGCGCTCCTGCTGCAGGGCTTCGGCGTGGGCCAGTTCGGTATGGGCCAGCCGGGTCTGCAGGACATGGTGCGCCGCCTGCTGCTCGGAGAGGCTGCGCCTGGTGTTCGCATGGGCCGCGCGCTCGGCTTCCAGCGAGGCTTGCAGCTCGGTCACGCGCTCTTTCAGGACGCCGCTGTCGTCGGTGCGGTGGTTCAGCACCACGACGGGCACGCCGCCGTCCTGGACGAAGCGGTGGCGCGCACGCGCCTGCTCCGGGCGTTGCTGCACCGTCTGCGGGGATCCCTTGGTGTTGAGGCCGAGGGCCTTTCGCATTTTCTGTTCGGTTGCTTGCGCGTCGGTCTGCGCCAGTTGCGGCGCTGAACGCGCGCGGTCGCCATTATCGGGCATCAGGTCTCGTTTCTTGGAAGGGATCGATCTCGTGTGGTCACGCCAGAACATCCGTCTTCCGCCCCGTGTCCCTGATTTGCGTGAACATTGCAAGTGCTGTCGTGTTCGGCACGCATTCGGAATTATTCGGCAGCCAGCCGCCCCGCCGACATCTGCCGGTCCACCAGCCGGGCATACGCTCCGCGACGGGCCAGCAGCGCCGCGTGCGGGCCGGCCTCCACCACCCGGCCGCGGTCCAGCACCAGGATCAGGTCGGCGGCGCGGATCGTGCTCAGCCGGTGCGCGATCACCAGAGTCGTCCGGTGCGCCATCAGCGTCTCCAGCGCCTGCCGCACCTCGGATTCGCTGATGGCGTCCAGGTGCGACGTCGCCTCGTCCAGCACCAGCACCGGCGCGTCCTTCAGGAAGGCGCGGGCGATGGCGATCCGCTGGCGCTGGCCGCCGGACAGTTGCGCGCCACGCTCGCCCACGCGGGTCTGCAGCCCCTCCGGCAGCCCGGCGACGAAGGGGCCGAGTGCGGCCTGCCGGATGGCGGCGTCCAGCGCCTCGGCCGTGGCATCCGGCCGGGCAAGGCGGATGTTGGCCTCCAGCGTGTCGTTGAACAGGTAGGTGTCCTGGGCCACCAGGGCGATGCGCTCGCGCAGCGTGTCGAGCGCCAGACCCGGCAGCGGGATGCCGTCCAGCAGGATGCGGCCCCGGTCCGGGTCCCAGAAGCGCAGCAGCAGACTGGCGATGGTGGTCTTGCCGGCGCCCGACGGGCCGACCAGCGCGACGTGGGCGCCGGCTGGGATATCGAGGTCGAGCCCGTCCAGCGCCGGGCGCGGGTGGCCGGGATAGGCGAAGCGCACGCCCTCGAACCGGATGGCGGAGCCGCGCGGCGGCGGCGGGGGGGGCAGCGCGCCGTCGTGGATGCGGACGGGCGTGCCGTGCACCACATGCAGCCGCCGCGTGGCGGCGAAGGTGTCGGCGAGCTGGCGGCCGACCTGGGCGATCTCCGACACCGGCAGGAACGCGGCGACCGAGAGCAGCACCAGCAGCGGCACCAGGCCGGGTTCGATGGCGCCGCTGGCGGCAAGGGCCGCCCCGGTCACGGCGATGGCGAGGCCGCCGAACGCGGTCGCCATCTCCAGCAGCACGGCCTGGCGCGACAGGTCGTGCAGCAAAGCGAGGCGCACCGCGCGGTAGGCGTCGACCGCCTCGACGAAACGGCCGCGGCGGCGGCCCACGGCCTGGAAGGCGAGCAGGTCCGACAGGCCCTGCACCGTTTCCGTCACATGCGCGCCCAGCAGCCCCAACGCGCCGCGTGCCCTTGTGCCCAGCCGGTCGATCTCCGCCCGCGCCAGCAGCGGCGCCAGCAACGCCC
>CAXTJY010000736.1:0-2015 GCA_964244395.1 uncultured Rhodovarius sp. | reverse complement strand
GTTCATCGAGGAAACCTGCGGCTGGATGTTCGACCGGGGGGATTTCGTCATCCCGACGACGGGTTTCGACATCGGGCGGGTGCGGGCCTGAGCCGTTCAGCGCCCACCGCGCCGGCAGCGCAGCAGCGGTGGGCCGCGCGTGGCCAGCCCGCCTGTGCGTGGCACCAGCACCGGGCTGAGGCCAGGCGCGCAGATGCCGGGCAGCCGCAGGGCCATGGGCAGGCCGCCGGCCCAGGCCCGGCTGAGCCGCGCCAGCGCCACCCGCCTGGCGTAGTTCTCCCCCTGGCCGGGGTCGCCCGAATGGTAGCGGGCGATGGCGGCCGGCCAGTCGCCATGGGCCTGGTAGAGCTGCGTCAGGAAGCGGGCACCGTAGCGCACGTTGGCGACTGGGTTGAAGGCCTCGTCGAGTACGGCGAAGGCCGAGGGATGGTGGCGCAGGTTGATCTGCATGCAGCCGACATCGATGGACGCCACGCCCCTTGCCTGCATCGCCGTCACCTCGGCGATGGCGGCGGCGCGGTCGGGCGGGTAGTGGCTTTCTCCGGCGGCGTTCCAGGCCCAGGGCCAGGGGCGGGGCGCGCCGCCCGCGGGGTCGGCGCGGCCGCTTTCCACCAGCGCGATGGAGCCGAGCAGGCCCGGGGGCAGGCCGGAGCCGGGTTCGACCAGGGAGATGGCGCGCTGGCACAGATCGAAGTCGCTGGGCGGGGGCGCGGCAGGGGCGCGCGCACGCTGGGCGGCGGCGGGCGCGGCCAGCAGGACGGCCAGGGTGCCGATCAACAACGTCTTCACCGGGGCGGCCTACACCGGGGGGCGGCGCAAGGCCACGGCTTGGCACCGTCGGGCGCGGCGGCGGTTTCCCTCCGCCGCCATCCGGCTTTAGCGTGGCCCCATGTTCGCCCCCTTCATCCTCGAGCTTCGCCGCGCCGGCGTGCCCTCCAGCCTGACCGAGTGGCTCTCCCTGCTGGGCGCCATGCGGGCGGGGGTGGCGGATTACAGCGTGGAGGATTTCTACTTCCTGGCCCGGGCTTCGCTGGTGAAGGACGAGCGGTATCTGGATCGCTTCGACCGGGTTTTCGGCCAGGTCTTCAAGGGGCTGGAGCCGCCGGAGGGAGAGGAAACTCCCCTGCTGCCGGAGGAGTGGCTGCGGAAGATCGCCGAGAAGAATTTGACGCCGGAGGAGATGGCGCAGATCGAGGCGATGGGTGGCTTCGACAAGCTGATGGAGACGCTGAAGCAGCGGCTGGAGGAGCAGAAGGGGCGGCATCAGGGGGGCAGCAAGTGGATCGGCACGGCGGGGACCTCGCCGTTCGGGGCGTATGGCTACAACCCCGAGGGCGTGCGGATCGGACAGAAGGAGAGCCGCAACCGCCGCGCCACCAAGGTGTGGGACAAGCGGGAGTTCCGCGACCTGGCCGACGACGTGGCGCTGGGCACCCGCAACATGAAGCTGGCGCTGCGGCGACTGCGGCGGTTCGCGCGGCAGGGCGAGGCGACGGAGCTGGATTTGAACGGCACCATCCGCGACACCGCGGCGAAGGGCGGGCTGCTGGACATCCGCATGGTTCCGGAGCGGCGCAACGCCATCAAGGTGCTGCTGCTGCTGGATATCGGCGGCAGCATGGACGACCACATCCGGCAGAGCGAGGAGCTGTTCACCGCGGCGCGGGCGGAGTTCAAGCACCTCAAGCACTTCTACTTCCACAACTGCCTGTACGAGCGGGTGTGGACGACGAACCAGCGGCGCCAGGCCAACATGTTGGCGACCAACGATCTGCTGCGGACCTACGGGCCGGACTACAAGCTGATCTTCGTGGGCGACGCTTCGATGAGCCCCTACGAGATCATCCAGCCCGGCGGCAGCGTGGAGCATTGGAACGAGGAACCGGGCCGGGTGTGGATGAAGCGGCTGCGGGCGCATTTCCGCCGCTCGGCCTGGCTCAATCCCACACCACAACCGCATTGGAAGCACACCGGCAGCATCGGCATGATCCGCGAGGTGATGGAGGGGGCGATGT
>CAXTJY010000735.1:1177-2016 GCA_964244395.1 uncultured Rhodovarius sp. | reverse complement strand
CGAGCGGTCGATCGCGAGCACGCGAAAGCCGGCCTGGCCCAGCAGCGCCGTGGCCACCGCGCCGCAGGGACCGAAGCCGATGACGGCGATGTCGTAGTCGGTGCTCATGCCGGGAACCGGATGGCAAGCTGGGCGGCCCTCGCCATGGCGCCGCGGGAGGTGAGGCGGGTGCCGGCGAAGTCGGTGCTCATGTGGCGAACCGGATCGCCAGCTGCGCCGCCTTCGTCGTCGCCGGCTTGGCCGGCGCGATGCCCCATTGGTCGGTTCGACCTGGGGGCCAGACCCAGTGCGACGGGCCGCGCGCCACGTGGCCCTCCGCCACCTGCTCCACCTCCGCGGTGTATTCGATGACGATGCCGAAGGGGTCGATGAAATAGGCGAAGACGTTGTCGCCCGGCCCGTGCCGCCCCGGCCCCCAGGCGATGGGATGCCCGGCATCGACCATGCGGCCCGAGCCGCGCATCACCCCTTCCCAGGATGGCAGCAGGAAGGCGACGTGGTTCAGGCCATCGACCGGCGCCTCCGCCAGCACCACGGCGTGGTGGTCGGCGTTGCAGCGCTCGAAGGCCATCAGCTTGGAGCGGTCGGCCAGGCGGAAGCCCAGGCCGGCTTCGAAAAAACGGGCGGTGGCGTCCACGTCGCGGCAGTTCAGGTTTATGTGCGCGAGGCGTTCGGGGATGTCGTGGAGGTTGATGAGACCTACATTGGCAAGCTGAAGGGCCACGAGAAGGCGCGCGGCGCAGCGCATAAGAACATCGTTCTGACGCTGGTTGAACGCGGCGGCGGCGCTCGTAGCTTCCACATCACGAGCTTCAGCGTGGCGCAGGTGGTCCCGATCG
>CAXTJY010000735.1:0-1167 GCA_964244395.1 uncultured Rhodovarius sp. | reverse complement strand
GTTTATGTGCGCGAGGCGTTCAGGGATGTCGGGGCGCGGCGGGTCGGGGGTGCGGCTCTCGTCGCGGGCGACGAGGCGGACGATGGAGCCCTGCGGGTCGCGCAGCGTGGCCGTAATCCCGCCGCCGGGCTCGGTCAGCGGCGTCGGCGCGGCCAGCAGCGTGGCGCCGGCTTGTTGGGCGGTGGCCAGCACCCCGTCGAGATCGATGGTGCGGAAGGTGACGGAGCGGATCGCCGCGGGGCCCCGATGCAGCGCCAGCACATGGTGGTCGTCGCCGGTAGCGTGCAGCCACACGCCCCCCGCTGCCTGCGTGGCCACGCGCAGGCCCCAGGTTTCGGTGTAGAAGCGTGTCGCGGTGTCCAGGTCGGGGACCTGGAGATCGACGCTGCGCAGCGCGGTGACGGGGAAACTCATCGGGCTGGCGCCGAAACCGGCGGCTGTGGGACTCTGGCGCCTGACCCCAGCCCCAGGAAGCGGCGGGCATTGCCCGCGGTGATGGCATCCCGTGCCGCGCCGGCCGGCACAGTCTCCGCCACCCGGCCCGCCGGATCGTCCTCGCGGAAGGCGAACGGCATGTCGGTGCCCAGCATGATCCGGTCCTCGCCCAGCACCTGGATCAGCCGCGCCAGCAGCGGGCCGTCGAAGACCAGCGCATCGACATACAGGCCGCGCACCTGCTGCATCGGGCTGCGCGGCATCGTCTCGCGCAACGCCGGGAACGTCTTCCACGCCTGCTCCAGCCGCGCCAGCAAGGTCAGCAGCGTGCCGCCGCCGTGGCTGAAGCACAGCCGCAAGGAGGGGTGCCGCGTCAGCAGCCCCCCGGTGATGACCGACGCCGCTGCCAGGCCGATCTCACTGGGGTAGGCCAGCGCCTGCTGCAGATTCTTCGGCCCGACCAAACGGTCCATCCCCGCCGGGCGCAGCGGATGCACAAAGATCGGAACGCCTAGTCTCTCCGCTTCGGCAAAGAACGGCTCAAAATCACCATGGCCAATCGGTTTGCCATTGACGTTCGTCCCAATCTCTATGCCGGTCAGCCCCAGCGCGCCGGTCAGATGCTCCAGTTCCTGGATCGCCAGTTCGACCGACTGGAGCGGAACCATACCAAAACCGATGAAGCGAGACGGTGCTTCTGCGACCATGCGTGCGATCCGCGCGTTCATGTGA
>CAXTJY010000734.1:1697-2017 GCA_964244395.1 uncultured Rhodovarius sp. | reverse complement strand
GCAATTCCAGCCGTCGCGGGCTGGCCGAGGCCAGCACCAGGGGCGGCCTTACTTGAAGCGGAATGTGATCCGACCCTTGGTCAGATCATACGGCGTCATCTCCACATTCACCCGGTCGCCGGCCAGCACGCGGATGCGGTTCTTGCGCATCTTGCCGGAAGTGTGGGCGAGCACGAGATGCTCATTGTCAAGCTTGACCCGGAACATGGCGTTGGGCAGCAGCTCCATGACCTGGCCGCTGAATTCGATCATGTCCTCTTTAGACATACGCGCTCATTTGTCGAAACCTTGGTTTCGCGAGCCGGAAGCTCGGAGAATTG
>CAXTJY010000734.1:477-1687 GCA_964244395.1 uncultured Rhodovarius sp. | reverse complement strand
GGCGGGGGTGCGCCGGGCATAATGGGGGGTGCGCGGCGGAACGGCGGCTGCGCGCGGCGCAACATGGTTCCGGGCGGCCCGTTGGTCAAGTCAAGCGCAGCGCGACGCTCTCGCCATGCGCGGTCAGGCCCTCGGCCTGCGCCAGTGCCACCGCCGCCGGGCCCACCGCGCGCAAGCCGCGCTCCTCCGCCGCCACCCAGGTCGTGCGCTTGAGGAAGTCGAACACCGAAAGGCCGGAGGCGAAGCGGGCGGACCGCCCCGTCGGCAGCACATGGTTGGGGCCAGCGACGTAGTCGCCCAGCGCCTCCGGGCACCAGCGGCCCAGGAAGGCGGCGCCCGCGTGGCGGATGCGCGCGAAGAGCGCGGCCGGGTCCGCCGTCATGATCTGCAGGTGTTCGGGCGCCAGGCGGTTGGTCAGCTCCACCGCCTCGTCCCAGCTTCTCACCACGATCACCGCGCCGTGCCGGGCCCAGCTTTCGCCGGCGACGGCTGCCCGGGGCAGGGTGGCCAGGGCGGTTGTAACCGCCGTCGCGACCGCATTCGCGAGGGCGTTGTCGTCGGTGATCAGGATGCTCTGCGCCGCCTCGTCATGCTCGGCCTGGGCCAGCAGATCCATCGCCACATGCGCGGGGTCGTTCGCCGCATCGGCCAGCACCACCACCTCGGACGGGCCGGCAATGCTGTCGATGCCGACGCGGCCGAAGACCTGGCGCTTGGCCTCGGCGACATAGGCGTTGCCGGGGCCGACGATGCGGTCCACCGGCACGATGGCAGCCGTGCCCCACGCCATGGCCGCCACCGCCTGGGCGCCGCCGATCCGGAACACCTCGCTCACACCGGCGCGCTTCGCGGCCGCCAGCACCAGCGGGTTCAGCACGCCGCCCGGGCAGGGCACGCACATGCACAGACGCGCCACGCCGGCGACCCGCGCCGGGATGGCGTTCATCAGCACGGAGGACGGGTAGGCTGCCTTGCCGCCGGGAACGTAAAGGCCGACCGCGTCCAGCGCACCCCAGCGCATGCCAAGGGTGAGGCCCGCAGGGTCGTCCAGCACCAGATCGGCGGGGAGCTGGGCGGCGGGGACGCGGAGCCACTTGAGCGCCCATGAACCAGTTGGCCACATCCAGGTTATGAATGTGCTGCTCATTGATATGATCACCGCAGAGCCAGGTGAAGTAGTACCAGTTCATGAGCTGGTACTGCAATTCGG
>CAXTJY010000734.1:0-467 GCA_964244395.1 uncultured Rhodovarius sp. | reverse complement strand
ATGGAAGGTCTCGATGCGCGCGGCCGCCAGATCGAGCGCCGCCAGCAGCTCGGGCTCGATGGACGCCTCGGCCGCCGCCATCTCGGCCGCCGTCACGCGCAACGCGCCGCTCCAGCCGTCGAAGCGCTGGGTGTATTCCGCCAGCGCCGCGTCGCCGCGCGCCCGCACCGTGGCGATGATCTCCGCCACCGCCGGGCCGACGCTGGCCGTGGTCTCCCGCGCCTGGTCGAGCAGGGCGGTGAAATCCGCCTCGAAGTCTGGCGCGGTGGTACTCAGCCGCTTCATGCGGAAGGCCTTGTGGGACGGCGGTCCGCAAGAATCTGGTCCGGCCGGGCGCCGGAAGCCAACGCGCAACCTGTCTCGGCCGCGGTCACCGGCATGCGGCTGCCCGGCATCGTCACGCGATGGCGGCCCGGAAGCGCGCCAGCATCGCGCCGATCCGCTCCGGCATGGTCTTCAAGGCGGTG
>CAXTJY010000733.1:0-2017 GCA_964244395.1 uncultured Rhodovarius sp. | reverse complement strand
ATCCTGCCCGCTGTGCCGCTGGCCAACGGCCGCATCCTGCTGGCCGAGGACGGCAAGGTGAACCAGCTCGTCGCCGCCGCCATCCTGCGCAAGGCCGGTTACACGGTCGATCTGGCGCGCGACGGCGCCGAGGCGGTGGCCGCCGCGGAATCCGCCGAATACGACGTCGTGCTGATGGATGTACGCCTGCCGACCATGGATGGGCTGGCCGCCACCCGCGCGATCCGCCAGCTGCCCGGCATGCATGGCCGCGTGCCCATTCTGGCGATGACCGCCTCGGCCATGCCTGGGGACGCCGAGGCCTGCATCGATGCAGGCATGGACGGCTACCTGGCCAAGCCGCTGGACCGGGCGCAGATGCTCTCCGCGGTGGAAGACGTGCTGAATGCCCGCCCGCGCCGCCCGCGCGCCGCCATCCCGGCGCCGGAGCCCGGCAACGTCGCCCCCCTGCTGGACCGCGAGACGTTGGAGGAGCTGCGTTCCGCCGTCGGCCCCGGCCGGCTGCCCCGCCTGATCCAGGTCTTCATGGAGGAATCCCGTTCCCGGCTGGCACGCATCATCGCCGCCCGGGACGCGCAGCATATCGAGGACGAGGCGCACACACTGAAGGCGGCCGCCGGCACCTTCGGCGCCACCGCGTTGCGTGACGCGGCGGCGGCACTGGAAATGGCCTGCCGCAAGGGCGACGCTCAGGCTCGCCTCGCCATCCTGGGCACCCTGCCCGGGCTGATGGACCGCACACTCAGTAGCTTCCCAGCCCAGCCGGCCGCACGCATTAACTAAGTGTCATGGCCGGGCTTGACCCGGCCATCTCCCGACCGGATGGGCGCGACATTTCTGCATGAGATGGCCGGGTCAAGCCCGGCTACGACGCGGGGGCTTGGCGCGCGCCTCACGCATGGCCGACGGGCCCCAGCCCGTGGGCGTTGGTGCTGCGGATGATGGCGGCGAACAGACGAAGGGCGTCCGGGCCGCCATGGTCGATCAGCGTGCCGGCATCCATCTCATGCGCAAGAAGCTCCGCCTGCTCCGCCAGGGTGGCGGCGGCGCGGCGCATCGATTCCTGCGCCAACACGAGTTGCAGCGGCTCAGGCAGGGTATGCCAGCCCGCAATCTGACGGCTGCGGGGTGACTCCTCGCTCGGGCGCGGCCTTTTGGCGCGGTGACCGGTGAAGGACGACATGGGGGGTAATGCTCCATGCGCCCTCCTGGCGAGTGTACTGGCGATGACTTTGCCTTCACCTGAACATGATGGGCGCGGACTAATGAAAGGTCAACGCGACCTCACCTAATCCCGCAAAGCTGACGCGCACGGCGCAGGGACCGTCGAGCCAGATCGGCGGGGTGACCGAGCCCAGCCAAACCACCTGTCCCGCCTTCAACCCGTCGAAGCCATGCGCGGCGCCGGAATCGGCCAGCCATGCCAGCGCGTTCATCGGGTGCCCCAGCAGGTCCCGGCCGAAGCCGGCACCGCGCGACTGGCCATCGACAAACAGCTCGCCATGCACCGCGCCAAGATCGATGTCGCGCCAATCCGCCACGCCCGCGCCCAAAACCCCGGAGGCATGGAACACCTGGTCGGCCACCAGGGTGGGCGTGCCCAGCGCGCCCAGGTCGCCATATCGCTTCTCGACGATCTCGATCGCCGCCATCACCTGCGACACCGCGGCGGCGGCGCGCTCGGCGGTGCAGGGGCCGGCGGGCAAGTCGGTGCCCAGCTGCACCGCGATCTCGCATTCCACCCCCGGCGCCAGGAAGTCGGCGAAGGCCACGTCGAGGCCCGATGCGTTGCGGGACGAGGCCGGCACGAAACCGGCGGCGGGGCCGGTGAGGCCGAGATAATCCTGCATCTGCTTCGTCGTGGCGCCGATCTTGAAGCCGCCGGGCGGCACCGCGCCCAGCATTTCGGCGATCTGGCGCTGCACGGCGTAGCCGGCGGCGACATCGGGCGGGGCAACGGCACCCAGGGGTTCCAGCAAGCGGCGTTCGCGGCGCGCAGCCAGGACAAGGCCGTCGC
>CAXTJY010000732.1:0-2019 GCA_964244395.1 uncultured Rhodovarius sp. | reverse complement strand
CGTAGTCGCGCAGTGCGTAGGGGGCGTGGCTGATCGACAGGGCGCGGTAGCTGGCGCCGGCGAATGCGACGCCGGTGTAGATCATGTCGATGGTGCCAAGCGTCAGGCCCTGATTGATCTGCGGCTCGTTGCCCAGCGCGGAGGCGGCGAAGACCTCGATGTTGAACTTGCCGTTGGTGCGCTCACGGAACTGCTGCGCCGCCCACAGCGCCTCGGTGTGGTAGGGTTCGTTGACCTCATACACATGCGCCCACCGCAGCCGCTGCGCCTGGGCGTTGGCGTGGCCGGTAATGAAGGGCGTGGTGAGGGCGGCGAGGCCCAGTGTGCGGCGGGTGATCATGTTGGTTGCCTCCTTGTTCAGGCCATGGTGGACAACATCGGTTCTCCCTTGCAAGTGCCGCATCGACTTGCTTCGATCCCCGCCGTGCGAAGTCTCGCTTTATGGCTCTCTGTCGCTCTCGGCGCCCCGGCCTTGGGCCAGGAACAGCTCCCCGCCGACATCGAGGATCAGGTGCGTGCCCGCTATGAGGACATCGCGCATCTTTGTCAGCGTCAACGCTGCGCGGCTCGCAGACTGAGCCAACTCAAGCCCGGCGGAACACCACCGAAGCATTCGTCCCACCAAACCCGAAGCTGTTCGACAGCGCATACTCGATGGGCCGCTCCTGCGCCGTCAGCGCCACCCGGTCGATGGCGCTCTCGCGCGACGGATTTTCGAGGTTCAGCGTCGGCGGCGCCACCTGGTCGCGGATGGCCTGAATGCTGAACACCGCCTCCACCGCCCCGGCCGCCCCCAGCAGGTGGCCAACGGAGGACTTCGTGCTGCTCATCGCCAGCTTCGCCCCATCCTCGCCCCACAGCCGCTCCACCGCGCCGAGTTCCAGGTCGTCGCCCATCGGTGTGCTGGTGCCGTGCGCGTTGACGTATTGCACCTGCGCCGGCTTCACGCCCGCGTCGCGCAGCGCCATGCCCATGGAGCGATAGGCGCCGTCGCCCGTGTCGGAAGGTGCGGTGATGTGATGCGCGTCGCCGCTCATGCCGTAGCCGGCCACCTCGGCGTAAATTGTGGCGCCGCGGGCCTTCGCATGCTCCAGCTCCTCCAGCACGATCACGCCGGCACCCTCGCCCATGACGAAGCCGTCGCGGTCTCGGTCCCAGGGGCGGGAAGCCTTGGAGGGCGTGTCGTTGAAGGCGGTGGACAGGGCGCGCGCGGCGCAGAAGCCGCCGATGCCCAGCTCGCACACCGCCGCCTCGGCGCCGCCCGCCACCATCACGTCGGCATCGCCCAGCGCGATCAGCCGCGCGGCGTCACCGATGGCATGCACGCCCGTGGCGCAAGCTGTCACCGCCGAATGGTTCGGCCCCTTGAAACCGTAGCGGATGGAAACGTGGCCGGAGGCCAGGTTGACCAGCGCGGACGGAATGAAGAACGGAGACAGGCGCCGGGTGCGGCCCTGGGCGACGAGCTGCGCCGCCTCCTGGATCGTCTCCAGCCCACCGATGCCGCTGCCGATCATCACGCCGGTGCGGGCCTGGTCTTCCTCGTTCCCGGCGACCCAGCCGCTGTCTTCCACCGCCTCAGCCGCCGCCACGTAGGCGAGCTGGATGAAGCGGTCCATCTTCTTCTGTTCCTTGACCGGGATCCACTCGTTCAGGTCCAGCCCACCATCGGCCTTGACGCCGCGTGGCACCTGGCCGGCGACCTTGGCCGGCAGATCCTTCACGTCGAAGGCCTGAATAGCGGAAAGCCCGCTCTCGCCATTCACCAGCCGGCGCCAGACATGGGCGACGCCCAAGCCCAGCGGGCTGACGATGCCCATGCCGGTGACCACGACGCGGCGCGGCGCGAAGCCCTGTGCGAACACCTCAGTCTACTCCAGGAAGTTTAGGCCTGCTGCTTCTCGATGAACTCGATGGCGTCCTTCACCGTGGTGATCTTCTCGGCCGCATCATCGGGGATCTCGACACCGAAGGCTTCCTCGAAGGCCATCACCAGCTCGACGGTGTCGAGGCTGTCGG
>CAXTJY010000731.1:0-2022 GCA_964244395.1 uncultured Rhodovarius sp. | reverse complement strand
CCCGCCTCGGCCATGGTCGGCACGTCCGGCAGCCCGGCGACGCGTTCGGTGCCCGTGGTCGCCAGCGCCCGCAGCCGGCCGCCCTGGATGTGTTGCATCACCGGCCCGGTGCCGCTGGCCAGCGCCTGCACGGTGCCCCCCAGCAACGCCGTTAGCGCCGGCCCGCCGCCCTGAAAGGGGACATGCAGCATGTCGATCTCGGCGGCGGCGGTGAACATGGCCATCGGCGTGTGCAGGGCAGAGAAATTGCCGGCCGAGGAATAGCTGATCTCGCCGGGTCGCCGCTTCGCATCCGCTACCAGATCGGCCAGGTTCTGCCAGGGCGCGCCGGCCGGCACCACCAGCACCGTGGGGTCGGAGGTGACGCGGGCGATGGGCGCCAGTTGCTCAACCTCGTACTGCGCCACCCGGCCATGGATGCGATCGGCCTCTGGCAGGATGAGAAGCGAGCTCAGCCCCATCAGCAAGGTCATGCCATCCGGCGCCGCGCGGGCGACGAAGGCGTTGCCCAGCGCGCCGGACGCGCCCGGCCGGTTCACGACAGGCACCGCCACGCCCAAAGCGCGCTCCATGGCGGCCGCGATGGGGCGGCCCGAGACATCGGCCTGCCCGCCGGGCGGGAAGGCCACGACCATGGTGACGCTGCGGCCGCCGGGCCAGGCGGTCTGCGCGGCCACTGGCAGTGCGGCGGACGCAGCGAGCAGATGGCGGCGGTGGATCATGCGACGGTGTTCTCCAGGGTGCCGATGCCGGTCACCGAAATCCGCACCACGTCGCCCTTCCGCATGAAGACCGGCGGGTTCAGCCCGATGCCGACGCCGGCAGGAGTGCCGGTGGCGATGACGTCGCCAGGCTCCAATGTGATGGCGGCCGAGATCGCCTCGATCAGGGTCGGAATATCGAAGATCAGGTCGGCGATCGGGGCGTGCTGCCGCTGCACGCCGTTGACCCAGGTGGTCAGGATGAGGGCGGTCGGGTCCGGCACCTCGTCTGCGGTCAGGATGGCGGGGCCCATCGGGCAGAAGGTGTCGAGCCCCTTGCCGAGGACCCACTGCGAGTGACGCTTCTGCAGGTGCCGCGCGGTGACGTCGTTGACGATGGTGTAGCCGAAGACGTGGCTCAGCGCGTCAGCCTTGCCGATGCCACGGCCGCCCCGGCCGATCACCACGGCCAGCTCGCCCTCGAAATCCAGCCCGCCGGTCGGGTCCATGTCGGCCAGGATCTTTTCGCCGGTGGCGATGATGCTGGTGTGCGGCTTGGTGAAGACCACCGGAAAGGGCGGCACCACGTTGGCGGCGCCGCCATCGAAGCCGGAGCCGGCGAACTCCTTGGCGTGCTCCTGGTAGTTCTTGCCGACGCAGAAGACGTTTTTCGGCGGGCGGGGGATCGGCGCAAGCAGTTTTGCGCCCGGCGCCGCGGCGCCCTTCACCGCGGGCTTGCCGGCGGCGATGAAGCCCAGCATGTCGGGCGCCGCGCCCTCGGCCTCATGCACCACATCGCCTTCCAGCACGCCGATGCGGGTGCCCCTGGCATCCGAGAAAGTGACCATCAGCATGCCGCGATTCCCTTGCAGACCAGGCCTGGTTTTCAGCAGCTTCGGCATGGCCGCGCTACCCCTCCAGGCGGATGTTGTTGTCGCGGATCAACGCGCCGATCCGCCCCCGCTGCTCGGCCAGGAAGTCGGCCATGGCGGCGGGCCCTTGCGCCACTATCTCCATGCCCAGCAGGGCGTGCCGGTCGCGCACCAGCGGGTCGGCCAGGCCCAGCGCCGCCGCGTCGGCGTGGCGCTGCACGGCGGCCGGGGGTGTGCCGGAGGGGGCAAAGAGACCGATCCACTCGTTGATTGAAAACCCATCATAGCCCTGCTCGATCATCGTCGGCACCTCGGGGAACGCGGGGATCCGGGCCGGGGTGGTGACCGCGAGCGCCCGCAGCCGGCCGTCCCGCACCAGGGGCGCGGCCAACGGCGTGGTGTTGAAGGTGTACAGCGTCTCGCCCGCCAGCAGGCCAGGGATGCTCTGC
>CAXTJY010000730.1:0-2028 GCA_964244395.1 uncultured Rhodovarius sp. | reverse complement strand
GGCAGCGCCCAGGGGGACAGCATCACGGGCGAAGGGAGTGCGAATGGGCTTGCCGGGCTCGATGGCGACGACGTGCTCAGCGGCCTGGCTGGCAACGACACGTTGTTCGGCGGCAGTGGCAACGACACCCTGATGGGCGGCGCCGATGACGATTTGTTCTATGGCGGCCTCGGCAGCGACAGCGCGGTGGGCGGCGCCGGCAACGACACCTACCAGGTGACGGATTCGGGCGATTTCATCGCGGAGAGTGCGGGCGAAGGCACCGACGCCGTGTTCGCCACGGTGAGTTGGACCGCCACCACCCTCAATATCGAAACCATCTATGCCGTCGGCAGCGGCCTGACCCTGACCGGCACGTCCGGCCCAGACACGCTGGTGGCCGACGCCAGTGCCGGCAGCACCCTGCGTGGCGGTAGCGGCCAGGACACCTTGTGGGGCCAGGCCGGAGCCGACAGCCTGAGCGGCGGCGCGTCGAGCGATACGCTGCGCGGCGGCGCCGGCAACGATACCCTGAGCGGCGACGCCGGCGACGATCAACTGGTCGGTGGCCTGGGCGCCGACACGTTCGCCTTCGCCACGTCCAGTTGGGGCTACGATCAGATCTTCGACTTCGTGTCGGGCACGGACCACCTGGACATGCGGGGCTCCGGCGCCACTTTTGCCACGCTGACCTTCTATGGCGACGGGAGCAGCACGGCGGTGATCTTTGGAGCCGCGCGGATCGACCTCTACGGGGTGGGCAGCCTCAGCGCTTCGGACTTCATCTTCGCCTGAGCGGGGCTCAGCGCCCCACCGCGTAGCCCTGCATGCCGCGCGGGTTGGCGCCGGCGCGGAGCTGGCCGTCTGGCTGGATGCGCGCGCCGGTGAGGCGGCCTTCGGACCAGTCGCCGCCCATTTCGACGAGGTGGCCACGGGCCTTGAGCGTGCCGGCAACGGCCTCGGGGTAGCGGCCTTCCAGCACCAGTTTGCCGGGCTTGGCGCTCCGGGGCCAGAAACTGCTGATCCAGTGTTCGGAGTGGAAGGCCGGGCTGTCGATCGCCTCCTGGATGTTCATCCCGTGATGCTGCATGCGCAAAAACATCAGCGCCTGCCATTGGTCCTGCTGCTCGCCGCCCGGGCTGCCCCAGCTGAGCCATGGCTTGCCATCGCGCAGCGCCATGCTGGGGCTCAGCGTGGTGCGGGGGCGTCGCCCTGGGGTCAGGCTGTTGGACAGGCCTTCCTCCAGGAAGAACATCTGGCAGCGGGAGCCGAGGCAGAAGCCCAGGGTCGGGATGGCGGGGGAGGATTGCAGCCAGCCGGCCGACGGTGTGGCGCTGACCATGTTGCCCCAGCGGTCGATGACGTCGAGGTGGCAGGTGTCGCCGCCGGAGGCGCCGAGGCGGGAGACGGTGGGCTCGCCGGTTCCGGCGGCCTCGCGTGCGGTGATGCCGCGCTGGATGGCGGCGGCGTAGTCGGTGCGGGGCTCGCGGGCGTTGGGGGTGCCGGGGCGGAATTCCATGGACGCGGCGGCGGTGATGAGCTTGCCGCGCTCGGCGTTGTATTCCTCGCTGAGCAGGCGGGCCATCGGCACGTCGAAGAAATTGGGGTCGCCGCACCAGGCCTCGCGGTCGGCGAAGGCGAGTTTTTGCGCTTCGACGAAGTGGTGGACGAGGTCGGCGCCCAGCGGGTCCATGCCGGCCACGTCGATATCGCGCAGCAGGGCCAGGGTCATCAGCAGGGCGGGGCCCTGGCTCCAGGGGCCGCATTTCAGGACCGTAGTGCCGTGGTAGTCGTAGGTGAGGGGGGCGTCGTAGGTGGCGGTCCAGCCGGCCATGTCGTCGGCGCTGAGGACCGCGTGGTGGCGTTGGCCGGAGGTGTCGAGCGCGGCGAAGGCGTGGCCGAAATCGTGGATCGCCTCGGCGACGAAGCCTTTGTAGAAGCTTTTCCGCGCGGCTTCGATCTGAGCAACGCGGTCGCCGCCGGCCCCCTCGGCTTCGGCCACGATGCGGGCGTAGGTGTCGGCCAACACGGGGTTGGCGTAGAGACCGC
>CAXTJY010000729.1:0-2028 GCA_964244395.1 uncultured Rhodovarius sp. | reverse complement strand
GTAACCGGCGATCTCGCCGTAGATGGTCGCGCCGCGGGCGCGCGCGTGCTCCAAGGCCTGCACGAGCTGGGCGTGCCGGTGAATTGGTCCGCTTACGAGGACATCGCCGATTTCTTCACCAACACGGTCAAGGAAATCGACGGCCAGAAGATCTACGGCCACATGGATTACGGCAAGAAGGATCCGTCGCTCGGCTGGCGGTTCACGGATTCCTGGCTGTCCATGGCCGGCAACGGCGATCGCGGCATCCCGAACGGCAAGCCGGTCGACGAGTGGGGCATCCGCATGACGGACGGCATCCCGCGCGGCTCGTCGGTCACGCGCGGCGGCGACGCGAACGGCGCGGCGGCGGTCTATGCGCTGTCGAAATACATCGAGTGGCTGAAAAAATACGCGCCGCCCGAGGCGAGCGGAATGGACTTCCTGGAGGCCGGCGCGGTGCCGGGCCAGGGCCACATCGCGCAGCAGATTTTTTGGTACAGCGCGTTCACCGATGCGTTGTCCAAGCCGGGCCTGCCGGTGATGAACGCCGACGGCACGCCGAAATGGCGCATGGCGCCGAGCCCGCATGGCGCCTACTGGAAGGACGGCATGAAGCTCGGATACCAAGACGTGGGCGGCTGGACGTTGCTGAAGCATGCGCCGCTGAAGAACATCCAGGCGGCGTGGCTATACGCGCAGTTCACCACGTGCAAGTCGGTGACGTTGAAGAAGGCGGTGAAAACGCTGTTCGTCATTCGCGAGAGCGACATCTGGTCGCAGGCGATGACCGATCTTGCGCCAAAGGCCGGTGGTCTTGTGGAATTCTACCGGAGCCCCGCGCGAAAACTGTGGACTCCGACGGGCGTGAACGTGCCCGACTACGGCAAGATGGCGCAGGTCTGGTGGCAGAACATCTCCAACGCCATCAGCGGCCAGTCGACGCCGCAGCAGGCGATGGACGGTCTGGCGCGCGACCAGGACGCCATCATGGCGCGCCTGGAGAAATCGGGCGTGCAGGGCAAGTATGGCCCGAAACTGAACAAGGAGGAGACCGCCGAATACTGGTACGCGCAGGCGGAAAAGGACGGCAACCTGGCGCCCCAGCGTAAATTGGCGAACGAGAAGCCGCAGGGCGAGACGATCGACTACGACACGCTGATCAAGAGCTGGCCGGCGACTCCGCCCAAGCGGAGCTGAGGTTTCTCGGCGGGGGCCGGTTCGCCGGTCCCTGCCTGCTGCGGACGTGCCCCGCACTTCCCCCCGCGACGCGGCCCCCCACCCTGTACCTCCCCACAAAGGGGGAGGCAGAAGGATCTGCGGCCTCCGCTTGTGGGGAGGTACAGGGTGGGGCGTGCATGCCCCGCTTCACCCGATTTTCACCGTCCTGGCGTTTCATGTCGCTTCCAGGCTGCAAGGACCGCTCATGGCGACTGGATCTTCCGCTCGGCGCGGCATTCGCGCCCGGCTGTTCACCGCGTTCGGAGCGCTCGCGGCGCTGACGGCCGGGGTCGGCCTGTCGGCGTGCTGGTTCTCCTGGGAGTCCGGGCGGCTCGTCGACCAACTCGGCAGCCGCGCGCTGCCGGCGACGGTGCAGTCGCTGACGCTGGCGCAGCGCACCGCGACCCTCGCGGCCCAGGCCGGTCTGCTCACCGATCTGGACACCGTGAACGAGGTGAAGGCGCAGACCGCCAAGCTCGAAGCGCTGGTCGCCGGCGAGGTGGCGCGCCTGGCGACGCTGCGCGGCCTTGGCGCCGATCCGGAGGCGCTCGATCGTGCCGCCGGGCTCAGCAGGGCGGTGTCCGGCCTGCTGCCGCAACTGCGGGCGCTCGCGCTGGAGGGTTTGGATCGTCGCGCCAAGCTGGACGCCGCCGAGGCGAACGCGCTCGCCGCCTATAAGGATTTCGCCGAGTTCGTCCGACCCATGGTGGAGGTGGCCGCGGTCGACGTCTCCGGGTTGATCAGCGAACTCGGACGGCAGCCGCGTGCGGGACTGGCCCGGCTGTCGGGCGAGGCGATGCCGCAATTCACCGCACTCGGCGGGGTATT
>CAXTJY010000728.1:0-2033 GCA_964244395.1 uncultured Rhodovarius sp. | reverse complement strand
GCTCGATGGCAAGTCGGCGGAGCTTTTCGCGCGGCCGCGGGACGAGGCGGAGGTCAGCGCGGTGATGCGCGAATGCTTCGCCCGGAACATCCCGGTGACGCCGCGGGGCGCGGGCACCGGCAATTACGGCCAGGCGATGCCGTTGAAGGGCGGGGTGGTGCTGGACCTGTCGCGCCTCGACCAGGTGCTGTGGTGCCGGCCGGGGGTGGCGCGCATCCAGGCCGGCGCGAAGCTGATCGACATCGACCGTCATACGCGGGCCGCGGTGGGTGGCGAGTTGCGCTTCCACCCCAGCACCAAGCGCACCGCCACCATCGGCGGCTTCATCGCCGGCGGCTCCTCGGGCATCGGCAGCTGCACCTACGGCATGCTGCGCGAGGCCGGCAACGTGCTGGGCCTGCGCGTGCTGACCATGGAGGCGGAGCCGCGCGTGCTGGAATTGCGCGGCGACGACATCGCCCGGGTCAACCACGCCTACGGCACGAACGGGATCATCACCGAGCTGGAGATGCCGCTGGCGCCGGCCTTCGATTGGGTGGATTTGATCTACGCCTTTCCCAGCCTGGTCGAAGCCGCGCGCTTCGCCGAGGCGCTGGTGGCCAGCGACGGGGTGGTGAAGAAGCTGGCCTGCGTGGTGGCCGCGCCGATCCCGCAGCGGCACTTCAAGGCCTTCGAGGGGCTGGTCCCGGAAGGGCAGTCCGTGGTGCTGGCGATGCTGGCGCCGGAGTATATCGATATCGTCGCGCCGATGCTGGCGCGGATGGGCGGGCGTGAGCTCTACCGCTGCGAGACCGAGCAGGCCGCTGTTCCGCTGTATGAACACAGCTGGAATCACACCACCTTGCAGGCGCTGAAGACCGACCGGTCTTTTACCTATCTGCAGACGCTGTTCCCGTGCTTCGAACTGGTCGCCGAGATGGAAACGCGCTTCGGCGACGAGGTGCCGATGCATCTGGAATTCGTCCGCTACGGTGGGGCGGTGACGTGCTTCGGGTTGCAGCTGGTCCGCTTCACCACCGAGGAACGGCTGGCGGAAATCATCCGCATCCACAACGAGGCCGGCGCGCCGATCTTCGACCCGCATGTCTTCACGCTGGAGGAGGGCGGAATGAAGCGCGTGGATGCCCGTCAGGCCGCGTTCAAGCGCGAGGCCGATCCGCGCGGGCTGCTCAACCCGGGCAAGATGCTGGGCTTCGACGACCCGGACTGGGAGCCGTCCAGCCCCCGCCCACATTACCTCTTCGGCACGCTGGATGAGGTGGAGGAAGTGCTGGAGTGACTACCAGCGCTCCAGCGCCCCCCGGATCCGGCGATGGAACGCTTCCCGATCCGCCTGGGTCGCGCGGTTCATGTCGTACAGCGCGTGATATTCTACCCGGGCCCGCCGGTCGTTCACCAACCGCAGATAGCGGGTGACCGCGCTGCGCGGCGGGTCGCGCACCAGCAGCGCGTTCCAGCGTGGCCGGCCATAGGTGACAATGCCGCCTATGCGCTTGAGGTGGGTCAGCGCCGGCCGAGCGATGCCATCCTCGCCCAAGGAGAATGACACGCCGGGCAGCAGGACGCGGTCGAACCAGCCCTTCAGCATGGCCGGCATGGAGAAACACCAGGTCGGGAACACCAGCAGCAGGCCTTCGGCGGCCAGCAGCCGCTCGACATATAGGGCGACCGGTGCCCGGTTGGTGGCGGGGTCATGGTATCCGCGCCGCTCCGCGGCCGACATCACGGGCGAGAAGCCCTCGGCGTAGAGGTCGCAGCCATCCACCTCGTGGCCGGCGCGGCGCAGCGCGTCGCAGGCCAGTCCGTAGCTGGCGGCGCAGAAGCTCTCGGGCAGGGGATGGGCGAAGAGAACGAGGATACGCATCGCCCTCTCCATCAGCGAGCGCAGCCATGTGGTCAACAAAAAAGGGCGGAGCCTCGCGGCCCCGCCCCTCTGTGCCATCATCCGATCAGTGGGTGACGACGTCCCTGTGAGCCCACCGCTCCTCGGCACCGCGGGCGGCGCCAAACCAGGCGGCCAGCGCACCCAGCAG
>CAXTJY010000727.1:0-2049 GCA_964244395.1 uncultured Rhodovarius sp. | reverse complement strand
CCTGCAAGATCGGCATCATGCCTGGTCATATTCACCGGCGGGGTTCGGTCGGCATCGTCTCGCGCTCCGGCACGCTGACCTATGAGGCGGTGGCGCAGACCACGGCGGCCGGGCTCGGGCAGAGCAGCTGCGTCGGCATCGGCGGCGACCCGGTGAAGGGGATGGACTTCATCGATGTGCTGGAACTCTTCCTGGCCGACCCGGAGACGAAGTCGCTGGTGATGATCGGCGAGATCGGCGGGCAGTCGGAAATCCAGGCGGCGGAGTTCCTGAAGCGCGAGAACTTCGCGCCGGGCAAGCGGAATTTGCCGGTGGTGGGGTTCATCGCCGGCGCCACGGCCCCCCCGGGGCGACGGATGGGCCATGCCGGCGCGGTGATCTCGGGCGGCAAGGACACCGCGGAGGCGAAGATGGAGGCGATGGCGGCGGCGGGGATTCATATCGCCGATAGCCCTTCGGCGTTGGGGTCGACAATGGTGAAGGCGCTGGGCGGGTAGGATGCGACGAGGTCACCCGTCGCGCAGCTGAGACACAGGCCAGATGCGCTGGACGATCACCTATTCGGCCGTTACCCGACAGACAATAATGTACGAGCGGTAAGCGACAATTTCCCGCGTGCGGGGTGAGTGACCAAGCCGACCGCGATTTGGAAAGAGGCTCAGCCCATCGGCCAAAAGAATGATGGTTTGGAAGACGCTCTAAGCAGCCTTCGGATTTCGCTCACCGACATAGTTGAGGATCGCTTCCAGGTCCGCTCTCGCGGCAGCACGCCATTGGACCTTCACTTGCCAACGATGGCGTCGATACGTTGCTGAAGCTCTTCAATCTTCTCCAGCATCCAGGCTCTTACCACCTCATGCGGGATCAACTGGTCGTCTGACGCGGCCTCGGCCACCGCCGCAGCTAGCAGCCGTGTCTCGATCTCCTCATCCGTCAGCGGCGCGGGCAATGGCGTGACGGGCATGCCGTCAATATAGGCCGTCTTGCATCGGCCGCCACGCATTTCGGTAGCCCTCCCATGCATTCAGGGGCTGCCGCACTCCTGCCATCAAGCCTATGTTTATGGCTTCCGCCGCACGCTGCCACGCGGCGCATCAGCCGAGCGCAAAAAGGGGTCGGGCCACCGCAAGGCGGGTCCGTGAAGAAGAATGGCCGGAGTGGATATCCTCGCGAGCGTGATGACGGGCGGCAACGCCGCCTATCTCGCCGACACCTACGCCCGCTGGGTCGAGAAGCCCGACAGCGTGGATGCCTCCTTCGCCGAGCTGTTCGCCGCCCTGAACGATGACGCCCGCGCCGTCCTCACCGATGCGTCCGGTGCCAGCTGGGCGCCCCGCAAGCGTGGCGGTTTCGCGCCTGAGGAGCCTGCGGCCCCTGCCCCCAAGGGCAAGAGCGCGCCCGTCGGCGCTGACCCCGCCACCATCCGCGCCGCCCAGCTCGACAGCATCCGAGCCCTGATGCTGATCCGCAGCTACCGCGTCCGCGGTCACCTCGAAGCGCAGTTGGACCCGCTCGGCCTGCAACCGGCCAAGCCACACCCTGAATTGCAGCCCGAATTCTGGGGCTTCACCACCGAGGCCGACCTCAACCGCCCCATCTTCATCGACGGCGTGCTGGGGCTGGAAACCGCCACCATCAGGCAGATCGTCGAACGGGTTCGCGCCACCTATTGCGGCCCGATCGGCGTCGAGTTCATGCACATCCAGGATCCTGGGCAGAAGAGCTGGATTCAGCAGCGCATCGAGGGCGCGCCCTGGAACGGCCTGTATTCGCCGGGCGAGAAGGAGCAGATCCTCACCCAGCTCACCGAGGCCGAGGGGTTCGAGGCGTTCTGCGCCAAAAAGTATGTCGGCACCAAGCGCTTCGGCCTGGAAGGCGGCGAGACCACCATCCCCGCGGTGCAGACCGCGATCGAGACCGCCGCCCGCCTCGGCACCAGTGAGATCGCCATCGGCATGGCGCATCGGGGCCGGCTGAACGTGCTCGTGAACGTGGTAAAGAAGCCCTACACCAAGGTCTTCGCCGAATTCAAAGGCAGCTCGGCCAATC
>CAXTJY010000726.1:0-2050 GCA_964244395.1 uncultured Rhodovarius sp. | reverse complement strand
CGCTCGGCCAGCCGGGCGATGCGCATGTCCTGCGCCTCCATGCCCAGGGTCGCGTCGAGCACCAGGACGACGACCTCGCATTCCTTCAGCGCGGCGATGGAGGATTGCGCGCTCATCGCCTCCAGCTTGTCCTCGATGCGCGCCTTGCGGCGCAGCCCTGCGGTATCGACCAGCCGCACCAGCCCCTCGCCATCGTTGAACTCGCTGGCGATGGCGTCGCGCGTCAGGCCTGGCTCCGGGCCTACGATCATCCGCTCCTCGCCCAGCAAGGTGTTGAGCAAGGTGGATTTGCCGGCATTCGGGCGGCCCAGGATGGCCAGCCGCAGCGGCCGGTCCTTCTCGTCCTCGGCCTCGTCCGGTTCCGGCAGCAGGTCGCGCACCGCGTCGTGCAGCTCGCCGAACCCCTCGCCATGCTCGGCGGAAACGGCGATGGGATCGCCAAGCCCAAGCTCATAGGCCTCCAGCGCGCCGCTGCCGCCATCCCGCCCTTCCGCCTTGTTGGCGATCACCAGCACCGGCACGGCGGTGCGGCGCAGCTGTTTGGCGAAGGCGCGGTCCGTCTCCGTCATGCCGGTGCGGGCATCGACCACGAACAGCACGAGATCGGCCATGCCCAGCGCGGTTTCCGAGCTCGCCCGCATCCGGCCCGGAATGCTCTCGGGGGGCGCCTCCTCCAGCCCGGCGGTGTCCATCAGCCGCACCGCCCGCCCGCCGATCTCGGCCTCGATCTCGCGCCGGTCGCGCGTCACCCCCGGCCTGTCATCCACCAGCGCGATGCGGCGGCGCGCCAGGCGATTGAACAGCGTGGATTTGCCGACATTGGGTCGGCCGAGGATGGCGACGGTGGGGAGCATGATGGCAGGGTCTTGGGCCAGCCCGATGGTTGGCGCAACCCGGGTGGCCCGCAGCGACCCTAAGGCCCCTTGGGCGCGACTCTGGGGGGCGCGCCGACCGCGTCACTCCACCACAATGCGCGTCACGTCGCGCACGCTGCGGCCGCCGCGCCGCTCGCCGGGTGACAGCAGCCGCAGCGCGTCGCCGGGCAGCGCCGCCCCATTCATCAACCAGGCAAGCAGGACGGGCCTGGCGGCGTAGTCGGGGTCCAGCTCGCCCAGGGCGAAGAGCGCCATATAGCCGTCGCGCACGAACACGCGCACGACCCCGCGCACCTTCTCATCGCCGCTGAGCTGTTGCACCGCGCCGGCCGCGACCAGCACGGACCACAGCAAGGTCCCGGCATAAACGGACTGGCCGCCGGGCCCTGCCGCCGTTTGCTGCGCCTCCGGCAAGGCGGCGAGACGCGCGGCTTCGAGCCGGGTCTCGGGGCCGCCGGCGGCCACGGCGACGACGGCAACATCAAGCCACCCGCTCCAGCACCGACACGTAATTGGCCACCGCCGCACCGCCCATGTTGAAGACCCCCGCGCGATCGGCGCGCGGCAGTTGCATGTCGCCCGCTTCCCCCGTCAGCTGCATGGCGCTCAGCACATGCATCGAGACGCCGGTTGCACCGATCGGGTGCCCCTTGCTCTTCAAGCCGCCGGAACGGTTGACCGGCAGCCGGCCGTCCTTCGCCGTCCAGCCCTCCAGCACCGCTCGCGCCCCCTGCCCTTCCGGCACCAGCCCCATCGCCTCGTATTCGATCAGCTCGGCGATGGTGAAGCAGTCATGCGTCTCGACGAAGGACAGATCGTCCAGCCCCAGCCCCGCCGTGGCCAGCGCCTGCCCCCAGGCGCGCTGCGCGCCCTCGAAGCGGATGATGTCGCGCGCCGCGATCGGCATCAGGTCGTTCACCTGCGCGGTGGCCAGGAAGCGCACGGCCCGGCGCGCCCCTGCCGCCGCCTCGCCCGAAGCGATGACCACGGCGGCGGCACCGTCGCTCACCAGCGAGCAGTCGGTGCGCTTCAGCGGCGGTGCGACAAACGGGTTGCGCTCGCTCTCCGCCCGGCAGAAAGCGAAGCCCAGGTCCTTGCGCATCTGGGCGAAGGGGTTGTCCACGCCGTTGGCATGGTTCTTGGCGGCAATCGCGGCCAACGCGTCGGACTGGTCG
>CAXTJY010000725.1:0-2051 GCA_964244395.1 uncultured Rhodovarius sp. | reverse complement strand
CGCTGGCCTTCGACCCGGTGCGGCCCGCCGATATCGCCACGGCGGCGGTGCAGCCGATGACGCCCGGGCCGCCCCCGGTCAGCGAGGCTTGGGCGCTGGCCGCCACCCGCCGGCCATGAGGCTGCTGCTCGACATCCAGGGTGCCCAGGGGAGCAGCCGGCATTCCGGCCTCGGCCGCTACTCGTTGGAACTGGCGCGGGCGCTGGCGCAAAGCCGCGGCGGGCATGAGGTGTTGCTGCTGCTGAACGGGCTGAGACGGGAATCGGCCGATGCGCTGCAGGCCGAATTCGCGCCCCTGCTGGCCCCCGGCGCCATCCACCGCTTCACGCCGCCGGAGGGCTGTGCCGCCGGCAGCGATCCGCACCACCCCGGGCGGCTGCTGGCCGAGCATGTCCGCGCCCAGGCCATCGTCGCCCTGGAGCCGGACCTGGTGCATGTCGGCAGCCTGTTCGAGGGCTGGAACGATCCGCTGGTCACCACCTGGCCCACTGCCCTGGGTGGGCCCAGGCAGATGGCCACGCTGCACGACCTGATCCCGCTGAGCCGCCCGAGTGACTACCTGGAAGGCGCCTGGCGCGATGCCGGGCTGGCGCCCTGGTACATGCGGCATCTGGCGGCGTTGCGCGAAATGGACGGGCTGCTGTGCAACTCGGCGGCGACGCTGGAGGAGGCGGTTGCCGTGGGCGGCATCGACCGCGGCCGGCTGCGCCTCATTGGCGGCGGCGTGGCGCCACATTTCCGCCCCGACTCGGGGCCGCCCCCGCTGCCCGGGCGCTATCTGCTGTGCCTCGGGTTGAACGACAGCCGCAAGAACGAGGAACGTCTGATCCAGGCGATGGCGCGGTTGCCGGCGGCGTTACGCGCCGGGCTCACCCTGGCCGTCACCGGCAGTGCCTCGGTCGAGCATCTGGCTGGGCTAGCGGCGGGCGCGGGACTGCCGGAGGGTACCATCCGGCATTTGGGCACGGTGCCAGATGCGATGCTGCCGGCCCTGTACAGCCATGCGGCGCTGTTCGTGCTGCCCTCGCTCGCCGAGGGCTTTGGGTTGCCTCTGGCGGAGGCCATGGCCTGCGGCGCGCCGTTCTGCGCCAGCCGCGCCGGGGCGCTGCCGGAGTTGGCGGGGCGCGACGACGTGCTGTTCGATCCGCTGGACGTCGCCGACATCGCCCGGGTGATGGGGCGCATCCTGGGCGAGCCGTCCTTCGCGGCCGAGCTCCGCGGCTACGGCCCCCCTGCCGCGGCAGGGCTGAACTGGCGGGACGCTGCCCGCCGCGCCTGGGCGGCGATGGAGGAACTGGCCGGCCCGCCCCGGTCGGCTCGACCCACCCTGGCCATGACCGGCCCGCTGCCGCCCAGCTCCTCCGGCATCGCCGACTACGCCGCCGAGCTGCTGCCCGAACTGGCGGTGCATTACGCCGTTACGGTGGTGAGCGAGGCGCGGCCGGCGATCGGGGTAGCGGCTGGGCTGCCCTGGCTATCGCCCGCTGCCTTTGCTCGCCGCCCCTATGCCTTCGACCGGGTATTGCACCAGCTGGGCAACGCCGCCGTGCATCACGCCCAGCACGTCGCCCTGCTGCCGCTGCGCCCGGCGGTGACGGTGCTGCATGACGTGGCCCTGCCGGAATACCGGCAATGGGCGGCGCGCGAGGCGGGGCGGCCGTTGACCGAGGCGCTGTACCGCAATGAGGGCTACCCCGGCTTGCTGGCCGCGCTGTCGGGCGACCCGGCGCAGGTCGCGGCCTCGCTGCCGCTGTCAGCCGAGGTGCTGGAGCAGAGCCTGGCGGTGGTGGTTCATTCCGCAGCCGCCGCCGGGCTGCTGCACCGCGCCTATGGGGCCGCCGCCAACGCCGCCGTGCAGGTGGTGCCGCATCTGCGCCGACTACCGCCGCCGGCGGACCGCGCGGCGGCGCGCGCCCGGCTGCGTCTGGCCCCGGAAGGTCTGCTGGTCGTCAGCTTCGGCGCCTGCGTGCCGAAGAAGCTGCCGGTACGGCTGCTCGAAGGCTTCGTCGCCGCGGGGCTGCCCGGCGCGCGGCTTGTCTTTGCGGGTGAGG
>CAXTJY010000724.1:0-2053 GCA_964244395.1 uncultured Rhodovarius sp. | reverse complement strand
CGGTGTAGGAGCCGAACCCCAGGATCAGCCCGATGACGCAGAGGCACAACACCACATTCACCGCCGGAGCATAGACCTGGCCGCGCTCGTCGGCTGAGGTATGCCGCACCGCCAGCCGCGGCATGTAGCCGAGCTGGATGGCCTGCGCGGTGACCGAGAAGGCGCCTGTGATGGCGGACTGGCTGGCGATCACGGTCGCCATGGTGGCCAGCGCCAGCAGCGGCCACAGCGCCCAGCCCGGCGCCATCAGGAAGAAGACCTGCTCCACCGCCTCCGGCCGCGCCAGCAGCAAGGCCGCTTGCCCGGCGTAGCACAGCAGCAGCGCCGGCAGCACCAGCCACAGCCAGGCGCGGCTGATCGGCCGACGGCCGAAATGCCCCATATCCGCATAAAGCGCCTCGGCGCCGGTGATGGTCAGCACCACCGTCCCCATGGTGAGGAAGGCCCGCCACGGGTCGGCGCCGATCAGCGTGGCGGCGTAGAGCGGGTTGGCTGCGAGCAGCACGCCAGGGTGGCCCACCACATGCCCCACCCCCAGCACACCGATGACGACGAACCAGGCCAGCATCACCGGCCCGAACCAGCGCCCCATCACCGCCGTGCCGCCGCGCTGCACCCAAAAGAGCGCCAGCGTGACGGCGATGGTCACCGGAAGAACCACGGGCGCCAGCCGCGCATCGGCCACCACAACGCCCTCGACCGCGGAGAGGATGGAGATGGCCGGCGTGATCACCGCATCGCCGTAGAACAGCGCGGTGGCCGCCAGCGCCGCGAAGCCCATCGCCGGCAGCAGCCGGGTGCGCGGCGCCACCCGCCGGATCAGTGCCAGCAGCGCGAAGGACCCGCCTTCGCCCCGGTTGTCCGCCCGCATGGTGATGAAGACGTACTTGACCGTCACCACCAGGATCAGCGCCCAGATGATGAGCGACAGCACACCCATGACGTGAACCCCGTCGATCGGCAAAGCATGCGGCCCGATGAAGCTCTCGCGAAAGGCATAAAGCGGGCTGGTGCCGATATCGCCGAAGACGATTCCCAGCGCGCCCAACACGGCGCGGCTGGACATCCGGGAGTCCGTGGTCATGCGACTAACTGGCATGCCGGCCTGTAAAGGAGCCGTATGAATCGGCAGAGCATTCGACAGCGGCGCCACGACTGGCTTAAGCTGGGCCATGATTTGCACCCTCCGCCCCGGGCTCGCCATCGCCGCCGCCCTGCTGCTGACCGCCTGCGCCAGGCCGCCCAGCCCGGAAGCCCAGGCGCAGCAGGGCCGGCCTAACCTGCGCGTCGAATGCCGCGAGGCGGCCGACCGCACATTGGTCCGCCAGGACCGCGGCCAACTCATCCGCGAGGACGAGCGGAACGCCCGCCTCGGCTCCGAAACCGGCGCCCAAGGCTTTCGCAGCACCTTCGACACCCTCGGCCGCCAGTTCCGCCGCGACCGCCTGGCCGCCGACTGCGAACGCCAGAACGGGTATGCGGCGCCGGCGACGCGGTAGAGGAGCGCGGGCGACCCGGGGAAGGGCTTTGCCCTCCCCCGTACCCCCACCCACCAGGGGCGACCCGCCCCTGGACCGTGGATCAGTTTGGGGTTGGGGGAGGGGGCTGGCGCTCCCGTTCCGCAGTTCCCGCAGCCCCCTCCCCCAGCCCTAGCCCCAAACCTTCTGGGGTGCAGGGCCTTTCGCTCCTGGCTGGGTGGGGTCTGGGGAGGGCAAAGCCCTCTCCAGGGTCACTTGCGCACCCCTACTCCGTCGCCGCCGCCGGCAGCCCGTCCGGGCTGTAGCGCGGCAGTGGCCGTGGGGGCACCCAGGGGCGGTTGCCGCGGGCGGCGCGGTCGCTGAGTGCGACAGGGCCGGTGGGTGTGAGCCATACGGCGTGGGCGCCGTCGCGCCAGACGGAGAAGCGGTCGATCACCATGGAGCCGTCGCAGCGGCCGCGTACCGGCTCCGGCGAGAGGATGATGTCGGCCTGGCCGCAAGGCGGCTCGGCGGGCGGGGTGGTGTCGCGGCCGGCGTTGCGGCCGCGCGGCGGCGGCGGGGTGTGGCGCAGCACA
>CAXTJY010000723.1:0-2054 GCA_964244395.1 uncultured Rhodovarius sp. | reverse complement strand
AGCGCTTCTGGAAGGCAAAGACGCTCGACGAGCTGCAGGCCGCCAAAGGCGTGCACCCGGCTGCCGACCTGTTTCGCGCCGGCATGGACGAGTGGCAGCACAAGGGCCCGCGCCGGGCCAGCGAGAAGTTCCTCGCCCGGCTGTTGGACCATGCCGACCTGAAGCGTGGAGTGGACCCGGCCACGGGCGCCCTGGTGCTGGAACGAGCGGGCGGGCGTGAGGTGATGGCGCTGTGACGCTGCTGCCCCGCACCCTGCGGCTGGATGCCAGTGACGGCGTGGTCTTCCCGCGTGCCGCCGAGCCGGGCGAATGGGCTGTGCCCGGCGGCTTTTGCTTCTGGAACGACGACGACGGCCTGGCCGGCAAGCGGCGCCAGGCGTTCCGCGCCGGGTTCCTGGGCCTGGGCAGTTTCGGTTGGTCCACCCTGGTGGAGGCGGCGGAAGCTTCCATCGTGGACCGGGCGGCGGCGCTCGCCGCGCTGGCGGCGCATCTGCGGACCGATTACGGCGCGCCGGACGCAGGCGCCGAGGCAGCCGCCGAGGAGGAAATCGCCTTCGCCGAATCGCTCTGCGCCGAACACACGCCTGGCACCGTGCTGGCGCTGGAGCGCCGCTTCGAGGGCGGCGAGATGCGCGAACGCTTCCGCACCCTGCATCGGCGCGAGGGGCCTTCGCCCGTCTTCGCCATCGAGGAAGCCGAGGACGAGGCGCCGGAGCGGCCTGATCTGGCGGCGCTGCGATGAGCGCCATCCTGCTGCCCGGTGATTTCTGGATCGCTTCCGGCCACCAGCTGTGCGACCGCGACGCGGCCGGGCGGCTGCTCGCCACCCCCGATCTATGGCGCGCCTTCCTGGCCCGGCCAGAGCTGGTGCCGCCCGAGGAAGCTTGCGCCGCCGAAAATGCCCTGCACGCCGCTCTGCTGGCGGACCCGCTGGGCGACGCCGACCCGGCAGGCCTGGCCGATGCCGATGCCGTGGAAAACTGGCAAGTCTTCCTGGCCTTCCGCGACCGGGTGGAGGCCGAACCCACGTTGGAGGCCGCCTGGGCAGCGCTCTATCGTCGCGGCGTCAGCGCCATTCCGCCCATCTTCCTGCAGATGCTGACGCAGCTGGTGGTGCGCGCCGCGCTGGATGGCGTGACCGACGCGCATATCCTGCGCGCCGGCGAGACGCTGTTCCGCCCGCAACGCGTCGCCATCACCCAGGGCGCCATGCTGCTGGCCGACCAGGAGGTGGTGGAGGGCCGCGCGAAGGATGGCGACCTGGGGCCCCTTGGACGGCTGCTGACCGAGGCCGGCGCCGCGCCGCGCGAGGTCGAGCTGGACGTGATCTCGGATGGCAATGCGCATGAATACTTCGCCCGATCGGATGCGCACGACATGGCGCTGGACATCGCCGAGGGTCGAGACGGCCAGGCGGCTCTGGCGCGGGCGCTGGAGCTGTTCATCGCGCACGTCATGGGCGAGCAGGCGCGAATCCGCGCCACCCCGGTGATCGAGGACCGCAACTGGACGTGGCATGTGGGGCTGGACGCCGAGGCCAGCCGCATCGCCAACGCGCTGTGGCGTGGCCAGAAGGTCAAGCAGGCCGAGCTGGCTCGCATCCTGTGGCTCGGCGTACTGGAGTTCGAAGACTCCGCGCGGGTGGTGCCGCGCGCCAAGGGCCGCCCGGTGTATCTGGCGCTGGCGATGGATCAGGCCCAGGTGATGCGGATGAAGCCGCAAAACCTGCTGACCGGGTTGCCCCTGGCGTGAGCGTCCCCCCCGCCGCCAGCATCGAGGTGGGCGTGCTGGTGGAACGCCGGCCGGCCGTCACCCAATGGGCCGAGCACGTCTGGGCGGCGACCGAATTACTGCTGGACGTGCCGGATCTGCCGGGCTGGACTTTGTTGCGGCAGGAGGGCGCGAGGGCCGTGTACTTTGCCGGGCGGGCGGAAATCCGCCTGTTCCGTACCGAGACCGAGAACCTCAAGCACAATATGGAGGCGCGGGAACCGCGCATCTGGGCGGTGCTGCGGCCCACCGAAAGCGAACCTGGCATGGCCCTTCAATGTGTC
>CAXTJY010000722.1:0-2058 GCA_964244395.1 uncultured Rhodovarius sp. | reverse complement strand
GTGCGGCTGGTCACCACCAACGCGTGGCATGCGCTATTCGCCCGCAACATGTTCATCCGCCCGCCGGTGGAGGACCTCCCTGGCTTCGTGCCCGACTTTACCATCCTGCACGCGCCGGAATTCGAGGCGAGCCCCGAGGTGGATGGTTGCCGCACCACCACCTGCATCGCGTTGAGCTTCGCCGCGAAGGTGATCTGCATCGCCGGCACCAGCTACGCCGGAGAGATCAAGAAGAGCATCTTCACGGTGATGAACTGGCTGCTGCCGGCGCGGGGCGTGCTGCCGATGCATTGCTCGGCCAATCTGGGCAAGGACGGCGCTGTCGCGCTGTTCTTCGGCTTGTCCGGCACCGGCAAGACCACTTTGTCCAGCGACCCGGAACGCGCCCTGATCGGCGATGACGAACATGGCTGGTCCGATGCCGGCGTCTTCAACTTCGAGGGCGGTTGCTATGCCAAGGTCATCAAGCTGAGCCGGGAGGCGGAGCCGCAGATCTGGGACGCCAGCCACCGCTTCGGCGCCGTGCTGGAAAATGTGGTGGCCGACGCCCGCGGGCATCTCGACCTTGACGACAACCGGCTGACCGAGAACACCCGCAGCTGCTACCCGGTGGAGTTCATCCCGAACATCCATGTCGGCGGCGTGGCCGGCCTGCCGAAGAACGTGGTGATGCTGACCGCCGACGCCTTCGGCGTGCTGCCGCCGATCTCCAAGCTCTCCGCCGCGCAGGCGATGTACCACTACCTGTCGGGCTATACTGCCCGGGTGGCCGGCACCGAGAAGGGCCTGGGCAAGGAACCGCAGGCGACTTTCTCGACCTGCTTCGGCGCGCCCTTCCTGCCGCGTCACCCGGAAGTCTATGGTGAGATGCTCAATGCATTGGTCAACAAGCACGGCGCCGATTGCTGGCTGGTGAACACCGGCTGGACCGGCGGCGCCTACGGCACGGGGCGGCGCATGAGCATCCAGCACACCCGCGCCCTGCTGCGTGCGGCGCTGGATGGCAGCCTGGCGCAGGTGGAGTTCGAGCGTGATCCGTTCTTCGGCCTGATGGTGCCCAAGGCTGTGCCGGGCATTCCCGCCGGCGTGTTGAATCCACGCGACGGCTGGGCCGACAAGGCGGCGTATGACCGCACGGCCCGCAACCTGGTCGGGCTGTTCGAGAAGAATTTCGAGACCTTCGCCGGCGCGGTGGATGACAGTGTGAAGGCGGCGGCGATACGCGCGGCAGCCTAATGCGCCGGGCGCGTGGGATCGGCCTTCGCGAGCGTGGCCGGTGAAGCGGTATGCGCGGCTTGCCATGATGGTTTGGCTGGCTGCGGGCATGGCCCGAGCTCAGCAACCAACGGTGTGCATGGTGCCGGGCGAGATGATGCGGCTACCCTTCCACTACATCGAGATGACTGTGGGCTGGGCAGCCTGCGGACTTCCCCCGCATCCTGAAATTGTAGCGTTGGATCAAGTAGTCCTGGACATCGTGGCGGGCGTGTCGAGGCTTGATCCGGTCGCGGGTGAAAGATTCCGGATGGAACTTCCAGGAATGACGACGCGGGTCGAGGTGCAACTGAGGAGTTCGACCGAGTATCTGCGCGAGATGTGCGCCTTCCTGACCATCCTTTCAGGCGACCCGCAATTCACGGAAACCATGGCGTCGGCCCGCCGCTACATTGACGTGGCTGTCGCTCCGGGGGGCGTTTGGAGCAGCCTTCGCTGCCCGGCGCGCTGATGATGGACGGCTCCACTTTCCCCAGCCGCCAACCGCAGGCCACAAATGTCCTCGGCGGCGTCCTGGATTCTTGCTCCCTCACCCCACTCACCGGCTGGTTCCGCGACGGATGCTGCAACACCGATGCGCGCGACCACGGTCTGCACACCGTCTGCTGCATCCTGACTGCCGAATTCCTCGAATTCAGCCGCGCCGCCGGCAACGACCTCTCCACGCCGCGGTCTGAATACGGCTTCCCCGGCCTCAACCCCGGCGACCAATGGTGCCTGTGCGCCGCTCGCTGGCAGGAGGCCTTCGAGGCAGGACAGGCGCCGGATGTCGTGCTCGAAGCC
>CAXTJY010000721.1:0-2063 GCA_964244395.1 uncultured Rhodovarius sp. | reverse complement strand
CGGGTCGGCCAGTCGATGGCGCCGGATCGGGCGTCGATGTTGCGCGGGTTGCGGGCCAGCACCGCCTCGGCGATGCGCAGCGCCTCCCCCGGCTGGCGGCCGCCCTGGTAGAGGCGCGCGAGCGCCAGGCGGGCATCGGGGTTTTCCGGGTCGCGTTCCAGAACCGGGCGCAACGCCTCGAACCCCCGGGCCTGCTCGCCGCCTTCGTTCAGCCGGTCGGCGCTGCGCACTGCGATGCCGCCGCGCAGGCTGGCGATGTCACGGCGCTGTTCGGCGTTGGGGTTGGCGGATTCGACGGCGTTAGCCAGCGCCATGGCCTCGGCCTCCAGCCCCGCACCGAGCAGGGCACCCGCGATGGCGATGCGCGCGCCCGGGCCCGCGGCGCGGTTCGCCGCTTCGCCGATGCGTGCGGCCTCGGCGGCGCCGAAGCGGTCATTGGCGGCGCCCAGGGCACGGATGACCGCGGCCACGGTGGCGCCGGACGGATCGGGCCGCGCCGCCAGGGTCAGCAGCGCTGTGCGGCCTTCCCCCACGCCCCGGCTGGCCAATTGCCCCACGGCCCGCTGCACCTCGGCCTGGTTGCGCAGCCGCTGGCCCAGCCGGGCCATGTCAGGCGTGCGGCTGGCCGGCGGAATGCGGCCCAGCAGCGCCTCGGCATCGGCGGCGCGGCCATCCTCATCGGCCAGCAGCGCGGCGGCGTAGACGTCGTCGCGCCGGCCGGTTCGGGAGGCCAGCTCCTCCACCAGCACGCGGCCCTCCTGCGCGTTGCCCTGGCGGCGCAGGGCGCGGGCCAGGTCGAGCCGCAGCCAGGGGTCTTCCGGCGCCTGCTGGCTGGCCTGGCGCAGCAGCGCGGCGGCAACGCCGGGGTCGGCGGTGCGGGCGGCCTCGGCGCGCAGCCGGCCGGCCTCGCCGGGGGTGGCACTGGGGCCATCGGGCACATCGGTCACGCGGGGGCCGCGCACGGGGGCCTCGGCCAGCCGGCCCTGCGCCCGTAGTGCCTGGTTCAGCCCCTGCTGCGCCGGCGGGAAGCCCGGCCGCCGGGCCAGCGCGGTGCGGAAGCGCTGCTCCGCCGCCGCCGCGTCGCCGCGCCGCAGCGCCAGCTCCCCCAGCAGGGTCTCGGCATCGGTGCGGTCCTCCACCTGGCGCCGCCCTGCGCTGCGCAAAATGGTGTCGGCCTCGTCCAGCGCGTTGCGGCGGATGGCGGCACGGGCGTCCAGCAGCTCCTGGCCATAGGCGGCGCCGTCCAGCGCCGGTTGCCACTGCGCGGCGCCGGTGGGGTTGGCGGCGATGGCGCGTTCCAACAGGCCGCGGGCATCGGCGCTGCGGCCTTCGCGCAGCCGCACGATGCCCAGCCCGCCCAGCGCGTCGGCATCGGTCGGATTGGTAGCCAGCGCCGCCTCGAACTGCCGGGTGGCATCCCGCAGATTGCCGGTCTCCAGACGGCCGAAACCCTCGCGCCGGGCGGCGAAACCCGGGTCCGGCGCCGCCGGCGCGGGCACCGCGGCCTGGGCGCGGCGCAGATCGGTATCGTCGGGGTAGCGGCGCAGATACGCCTCGATCTGCGGCGCCGCCGCGGGATCGGACGAGCTCCACACCAGCGCCTGGCGCCAGGCGGCGCGTGCATCGGCGCCGATCTCCGGGTTGTCCACCAGCTGGGTCAGGCGGCGGATGCCCTCGGCCCGCGTCGCCGGCTGGAAGGTCAGGTTCTGCGCCGCCGCCAGCCGCGCGCGAGGCGCTGCGTTGGGCTGTTCGGCCAGGCGTTGCAGGCCCTGCACGCCCTCGTCCCGCCCGCCCTGGGTGGCGGCCAGCGCCTGGAAGTATTCCTGGCTGTATTGCTCGGTCGGGCCCTGGCTGCCGAAAATGGCGCGCCAGCGGGCGGCGGCCTCGGCGGTTCGCCCATCGCGCGACAGGCGGCGTGCTTCCTCCACCGCCGCGCGGTCGATGGCGGCGCCGCGCAGCGCACCTTCGGCCTGGGCGCGCTGCTCGGGCGTGCCGCCGGCTTCGCGTAGCCGCGCCTCGAACCCCGCGGCGGCGGTGCGGTTGTTGCGCGCCGCCTCGATCCG
>CAXTJY010000720.1:0-2067 GCA_964244395.1 uncultured Rhodovarius sp. | reverse complement strand
CAGCGCGAAGGCCGCCGCCATGTGTCCCGCCGCGAACCTCCCTTCCAGCAGCGCCGCGCGCATCCCCTCGAAGACATGCGCCGCCGGCAGGGACAGGGCGAAGGGCTGCACCCACCAGGGCAACACGCTCACCGGGTAGAACACCGCGGCGAAGGGGGTGATGCCGAACAGCACCGACCAGGCCAGTGCCTCAGCCCCCGCGCCGTAGCGAAGGATCAGTGAGGTGACCCCGAGCGCCACCGCCCAGCCCATGATCAGCAAGGCCAGAAAGAAGCCCACAACCGCCGGCCCGATCGACAGGATGTTGAAGGAATACAGCACCCAGGCCAGCACCATCGCCGGCACGACGCCCACCGCGGCGCGGATCACGCTCATCACCATCAGCCCGGCCACCAGCTCATGGGGGCGGAGCGGCGAGACGAAGATGTGGCCCAGGTTGCGGGACCAGATCTCCTCGAGGAAGGAGATGGAAAAGCCCATCTGCGCCCGCAGCGCCGCCTCCCACAGCAGCACGCCGCCCAGCAGGATGCCGGCGCCCACCGCAGCCACGCCGTTCTGCCCGGCCAGATAACTCGTCATCAGGCCCCAGACCAGCATCTGCAAGGTCGGCCAATAGGCCAGTTCCAGCACCCGCGGCCAGGAACGGCGGTAGAGTGCCAGGTGCCGATAGCACAGGCCCCAGACCCGGCGCAGGGCTGGGTTCACGCCGGCACCGCCTGTCCTGTGTCACGGCCCTCCCGCGCGATATCCAGAAACACCTGCTCCAAATCCTCCCGCCCGAACCGTTCGACCAGCGCCGCCGGCGAGCCCTGATCGACTACCCGACCCTGCTTCAACATCAGCACATGGCCGCACAGCCGCTCCACCTCCGCCATGTTGTGGCTGGCGAGCAGGATGGCGCAGCCGGATTCAGTGCGGTAGCGCTCCAGCCAGCTCCGCACCCAATCCCCGGTATCCGGGTCCAGGCTGGCGGTCGGCTCGTCCAGCAGCAGCAATTCGGGGCGGTTGATCAGGGATTTGGCCAGCGCCACCCGCGTCTTCTGCCCCGCCGAAAGCTCGCCCGCCGGCCGGTCCAGAAAGTCGCCGAGCTGAAGCGTCTCGACCAACTCGGCGATGCGCTGCTCGGGCTTCGGCACGTTATAGAGGTGGCCGTAGATGCGGAGATTCTCCCGTACGCTCAGCCGGTGCGGCAAGGCGATGTAGGGCGACGAGAAGTTCATCTTTGCCAGCGCATCGAAGCGGCTGGTGGCCATGTCGAAGCCCAGCGCGGTGATCCGCCCCGCGGTCGGCACCAGCAGGCCCAGCAGCATGGCGATGGTCGTCGTCTTGCCGGCGCCATTGCCGCCCAGCAGCCCCCAGGTCTCCCCGGGTGGCAGGGAAAAATCCAGCCCGTCCACGGCATACGCCCGATCCGGCCGGTAGCGTTTGCGCAGGCCTTCGACCGTCAGCGCAGCCCTCACCCCTTGGCGCCGATCAGGTGCCCGAACCGCGCCGCCTTGGTGGCCAGATAGCCGTCGTTGACGCCGTTGCCCTCGAATTCATGGCTCTCCCGCCCCACCACCTCGATGCCGCAGGCGGCCAGCGAGGCCAGCTTGTCCGGGTTGTTGGTCAGCAGCCGCACCCGGCCGATCTGCAACTGCCGCAGCATCTCGGCCGCGACGAGGAAATTGCGTTCATCCGCGCCGTAGCCCAGCGCCCGGTTGGCATCCAGCGTGTCCAGCCCGGCATCCTGAAGCGAGTAGGCGCGGAGCTTGTTGACCAGGCCGATGCCCCGCCCTTCCTGCGCCAGGTAGAGCAGCACACCGTGGCCATGCTGCGCCATCTTCTTGAGCGCGCCGCGCAGCTGCGGGCCGCAGTCGCAACGCAGGCTGCCCAGCAGGTCGCCGGTGAAGCATTCGGAATGGATCCGGGCCAACGGCGTGCCGCCGGCGGCGACGTGCGACACAGGGTCGCCCACCAGGATGGCCAAGTGCTCGATGCCGCCATCGGCGGCGCGGAAGGCGACGATCCGGGCCTCAGGCACATCCTCCAGCGGCACCCGCGCCTCGGCCACCGGGTGCAGGGTGG
>CAXTJY010000719.1:1330-2082 GCA_964244395.1 uncultured Rhodovarius sp. | reverse complement strand
GTGCGACTGGAACGAGGTCATGGTGCAGGGAAAATCTTGCCGCTTCGCGAAGATGGTCTGGGCCTTGTGGCTGCTGGCGGGCACCGCCGGTGCCTTCTGCGGCTCCGCCGCCGGCCAGCCCGTCCGCATCAAGGACATCGCGGACATCGAGGGCGTTCGCGACAACCAGCTCGTCGGCTACGGCTTGGTCGTCGGCCTGAACGGCACCGGCGACCGCCTGCGCACGGCCGTCTTCACCCGCCAATCGCTCATCGGCATGCTGGAGCGCCTGGGCGTCAACACCCGCGACAACGAGGCACGGCTCGACACGCGCAACGTCGCCGCCGTTATGGTCACCGCCAATCTGCCGGCCTTTGCCCAGCCCGGCAGCCGCATCGACGTGTCGGTCAGCGCCCTGGCCGATGCCTCCAACCTCACCGGCGGCACCTTGCTGGTCTCTCCGCTGCTGGGCGCGGATGGCGAGGTCTACGCCGTGGCGCAGGGCGCCGTGACGACCGGCGCCATCGCCGCCCGAGGGGCCGGCGCCTCGGTCAATCGCGGCGTGCCGACCTCGGCGCGCATTTCATCCGGCGCCATCGTCGAACGCGGCGTGCCCTTCGCGCTGGGCGGCCGTGAGCAGCTACGCCTGTCGCTGCGCAACCCGGACCTCACAACTGCGCGGCGCATGGCGCAGGCCATCAACCGCGCCTCGGGAGAAGGCACGGCGCGGGCGACCGACCCGCGCACGGTGCTGCTCGCCTTGCGCGGCCGCG
>CAXTJY010000719.1:0-1320 GCA_964244395.1 uncultured Rhodovarius sp. | reverse complement strand
TCTATCTGACCGGCCGCCTCCAGGTTCGCAGCCCGCGCACCATCGAGCAGCTGCGGGTCGAGCCCGACCAGGTCGCCCGCGTGGTGATAGAGGAGGCGTCGGGCACCATCGTCATGGGCGCCAACGTCCGCGTCTCCACCGTCGCCATCGCGCAGGGCAACCTGACCATCCGCATCACCGAAAGCCCGCAGGTCAGCCAGCCCAATCCGCTCTCGAACGGCGAGACGGTGGTGACGCCGCGAACCCAGATCGAGGTGGACGACCAGGCGGAGCGCCGGCTGGGCGTGCTGCGCACCGGGGTCACGCTGCAGGAGCTGGTGCGCGGGCTGAACTCGTTGGGGGTGGGACCACGCGACCTCATCGTGATCCTGCAATCCATCAAGGCGGCAGGCGCCCTCCAGGCCGAGCTGGAGATCCGCTGATGCCCCCAGGTCCACCCCCAACCCGCATGCAGGAGGCCGCATGAACGTCCAACCCGCCCAGAACAACCACGCCGCCGCGACCCCGCGCATGCGCCAGGCGGCCGAGGCCTTCGAGGGCCAGGTGCTGGGCCTCATGCTCAAGCCGATCTTCGCCACCGCTAACAATGCCCGCTCCGCCTTCGGCGGCGGCGCGGCCGAGGAACAGTGGCAACCGATGATGACGGAGGCCTACGCCACCCGCATGGCACGCGCCGGGGGCTTGGGCATTCGCGACATGGTGCTGGGGCACATGCTCCGCATCCAGGAAGCTCAACAGCAGGAGAACCGCCCTTGATGGACGCAGTGATCACCGCAGGAACCCGCCTGGCCGAGGCGCTGCGGGCCGAAAACGAGGCGCTGGCCGCGCTCGACCTCACCCGCGCCGCAGGCCTGGCCACCGCCAAGATGCAGGCGTCCGACGCCTTCGCCGCCGCCACCGCCGCTGCCAGCAAGATCGGCATCAAGGCGGTGGGAGCGGAGCGGGCGACGACCGCCGACCTCGCCACCCGGCTGCAGGCGCTTGGGGCGGAGAACCGGCAGTTGCTGGAGCACGCCATCGCGCTGCAGTCGCGGGTCATCGAGACCATCGCCGGTGCGGCGCTGCCCCGATCGGCCGCGCCGGGCTACGGCGCACTCGGCCGAATGCGCAGCCTGCGGCAGGCGCCGGCGCTGGCGGTGTCGGCCCGGGCGTAGCGACCGGATCGCCGGGGGCCTTCTTCGAAGCGGCAGGAGCCAGTCGCGCGCGGCGCGGCCCGGGTCCGACAGCCTCCGGCCCTTCCTGTCGCCACATTCCCCGGGCATAGGAAGCCGATGGACGATGGCGGCGACATCGAATGGCAGGCGCTGCTGGCGAGCGGCC
>CAXTJY010000718.1:0-2091 GCA_964244395.1 uncultured Rhodovarius sp. | reverse complement strand
CGTGCTGCCCGGCGAGCTGCACGCCCTGATCGGCCCCAACGGCGCCGGCAAGACCACGCTGATCGGCCAGCTCATCGGCGAGCTGCGGCCCGACGAAGGCCAGGTCGTTTTCCTGGGTGAGGACATCACCCGCCTGCCGGTGGCGGCGCGGGTGCGGCGCGGCCTGGCCCGCAGCTTCCAAATCGTGCAGCTGCTGGACGACGACACCGCGCTGGCCAATGTGGCCCTGGCGGTGCAGGCCCACGCCGGCCATTCCTTCCACTTCTGGCGCGCGGCCGGCGGCGACCCCGCCCTGCTCGCCCCCGCCCGCGCCTTGCTCGACCAGGTCGGGCTGGCGCGGCACCACACCCGCGTGGCCGACCTCAGCCATGGCGAGCGCAAGGTGCTGGAGCTGGCCGTCGCCCTGGCCGCAAGGCCGAAACTGCTGCTGCTGGACGAACCCATGGCCGGCCTGGGCGCGGCCGAGAGCCTGCGCATGACCGAGACCCTGCGCGCCCTGAAAGGCCAGCTCTCCATCCTCCTCGTCGAGCACGACATGGAGGCGGTGTTCGCGCTGGCCGACCGCATCACCGTCCTGGTCTATGGCCGCGCCATCGCCACCGGCACCGCCGAGGCCATCCGCGCCGACCCCGCCGTGCAGGAAGCCTACCTGTCGGATGAACACGCATGAGCGCTGTCTCGTCATGGCCGGGCCCCGAGCCGGCCATCTCCTCGACGCTGGGCGCGACCGGTATCGCAGGCGGGTCACATGCTTGAAGTTCGCGCCCTCGAAGCCGGCTACGGCGCCAGCCAGGTCCTGTTCGACGTCTCGCTTGTTGTCGGCGAAGGCGAGGTCGCGACGCTGCTCGGCCGCAACGGCATGGGCAAGACCACCACGGTCCGCGCCATCATGGGCCTGAACCGCCCGCGCGGCGGGCAGGTCGCCCTGCGCGGCGCCGCCATCGCCGGCCTGCCGCCGGAGCGCGTGGCGAAGGCCGGCATCGGCCTGGTGCCGGAGGGTCGCCTGATCTTCCCCACCCTGTCGGTGCGCGAGAACCTCGTCGCCACAAGCCGGCCCGGCGCCTGGAACCTGGGCCGCATCCACGCCCTGTTCCCCCGACTGGCGGAGCGCACCCACCAATCCGCCCGCACCCTCTCGGGCGGCGAGCAGCAGATGCTGGCCATCGGCCGCGCGCTGATGACCAACCCGCATCTGCTGATTCTGGACGAGGCGACCGAGGGCCTGGCACCGGTCATCCGCGCCGAGATCTGGTCCACCCTCGCCACGCTGAAGCGCGAGGGCCTGTCCATCCTGGTCATCGACAAGAACCTGCACGCCTTGAAGCGCCTGGCCGACAGGCACCACGTGCTGGAAAAGGGCCGCACCGTCTGGGCCGGCAGCACGGCCGAGCTGGAGCGCGATGCAGACCAGGTTCGGGGGTGGATCGGCATCTGAAGCCGCGCCATGCTGCGTGACGAACCAGCCCAGGAAATCCGATGCCCCCAAGCGACCTGACCGAGCCCGCCCCGCTGCCGGGCATGGCCAGCGCCGAGCTGGAGCAGGCCATCTCGCCCCTCGCGCCGCCCGCCCAGCTGCTCTACGCAGGTTTCTGGCTGCTGGGGGCCGACAACAACATCGAAACGGTCTCCTACCCCGTCCACCTCCGCATCGACCGGGTCGAGACCGAGGCCGCCGACCAGCCGGTGGACTGGGGCAGCTTCACCGATGCCGCCGGCAACACGATCCAGGTGCAGCGGACCTTCAAGCTGGCCTCGGCCTTCTTCTACGACCCGCCGATGGCCGCTCCGCCGGTCGTGGTCGTCTCCGTCATCGACGGCCACACCAACTCCTCTGCCATCCTGACGGATTGCGCCAACACGTCCTTCACAGTGCGGATCGTGGGTGACGCCACGCAGGTCTCGGTCGCGGTGTTCGGCCAGCCACCGGCGACCTGACGCGGCCCTCAATCGCCCACCCGCCAGGCATCGGCGATCCGCCGCACCGTACCGTCCGCCGCCACCACCATCACATCGAACCGAATGCCCGCCGCGCCGTGGCCGAGGTGATGGACGGCGCTGGACCTGTCAGCGGCGTCGCGTCGGAGCTGAAAG
>CAXTJY010000717.1:0-2092 GCA_964244395.1 uncultured Rhodovarius sp. | reverse complement strand
CGGGCGATCATCCCTTCGTCCCCGGCTCGCGCACGCGCCACTGGGCCAATTGGGCCGTCGCCGCCCGCGCCCGCTCCGGCTGCATCGCGGCCAGGATCGGGGCGGCCTTCGCCTCCTTCATGCGGTCCAGCACCTGCATCAGCACCGTCTGCTCCAGATCGTTGAAGATCGCTGCGGCGTCGCGGGGGCGCATCGTCTCATAGGTCTTGACCAGGCCGCGCCAGTTCGTTTCGTCGCGCTCCCGCCTTGTCTGTTCCAGCGCCTCCAGCCGGGTTTGCAGGGCGGTCAACTGCTCGACCCGCTCCGAAAGGCGCCGCTCGGCTGCACCCAGCAGCGCCTCGCGCGCCTGCACCGACTGGTCGCGCGCCTCCAGCGCCACGCGCCGCGCGCGCAGGTCCTGCAGCAGGGCACGCTCCGCCTCGCTGGGCCCTGGGTCGGCCTGGACCTGCGGCGTCGCCGGGACAGGCGGCGGCTCGGCCATCGGCGCCGCAGGGGCCGTGGCGGGCTTCGAGGCGGCGGAGGGCCCACCCGAGGCGTGGGCCACCGGTATCACCGCGCGGCCCGCCGTCACCCCCGCCTCCACCAGCGTCGGCCCGACGACACCCAGCACGAGCACTCCTGCCTTGAACCCGCCCAGCAACAGCATCCCGGCGATCGCCAGAGGCAGCATCCGCACGCCCGCGGCCCACAGCGCCACCCTCTGCCCCAGGCCGCGCATCAGCGTCGGCCCTGCAACGCCACGATCAGGTTGCGCTCCGCCTGGCTACGGACCGGACCGGCCGGCTCGGCCTGCGTGATTGGCCCCGCCGCCATCGGCCGTCCCACCCGGACAAGCGCGTCCAGCCGATCGGCCAGTCCCTCGCCACGGTCGGACAGGTAGGAGAGGTCGTCCCGCAGCGCCGCCGCCCGGTCCAGTTGTGCGCCCATCTGGTCCGCCGCCTGCCGCAGCCGGGCCAGCCCAGCCTCGGCCGTGCGCGCACCTTCGTCGAAGCCCGCCACCACCTGATCGAGCGCCACGCGGTCCTGCCGCAGCGCGCCCAGGGCCCGGTGCAGCCGCGCCGCATAGAGCATCGTGGCGGCCAGCAGGCCGATCACGACGAGGTCGAGGACTGAACCGATGCCACCCATCCTGGGCTCCTGCTTTGGAATGAAGAGATCACTGGACCAGCATCTCGGTGAAAAGCACGGCGACGACGCGGGCCGGCGGGGCCGCCAGGTTCGTGCGGGCCAGCAGCTCCTCCCGCAGGCGGTAGGTGCCGGCGGTGCCGCGCAGTTCCTCGGGCCGCATCTCCCGCAGATAGCCCTGGAACAGGTCCAGCACGCGCGGCATGGCCGCCTGCAGCGTCGCCTGGTCCTCGGGCCTGGACAGCTCCAGCTTGGCCTTCAGCTTCACGAAGGTCGCGCGGCGCGGGCCACCGTTCAGGTTGGCGACGATGTCGGGCAGCTCCATGAACACCGGCCCGGCCTTCTCGGCCTTGGCGTCGCCCTTCGCCTCGGGCCTCGCGCCGTGGCCGCCGGCGGGCGCAGCACCGTGCCCGCCGCCGCTGGTCTCCGCCGCCGCATGGTCATCCCCGCCCTTGCCCAGCAGCTTCGGCAGGAAGCCGGAGAACCACGCGCCAGCGCCTGCCCCGGCCAGCAGGAGCACCAGCAGCCCCAGGATGAGCACCTTCTTCTTGCCGCCGCCTTTCTTCGCCGCTGCCGGCGCGCCCTCGCTCATGCCGTGCTCCTTCTTCGGCGATCCTGCGCGGAAGGGATTAACGAAAGGTTCGGGCGAGCGGGCAGAATGCGCTGGGCGGCAGATCGTGCCGGCCCGCAGCGCCGCACAACCCAGGCTCCACCGGCGTTCCGGCCTGGCACGCGCCTTGCCATTACCCCGGCAGCCAGCATCGGAAACCCCCCATGGAATTGCCCAGCTACGTCGCCCTCTCGTTCATGTCCGCACAAAGCCGCGCGCTCGACGTCACCGCCGCCAACCTCGCCAACTCCGGCACCGCCGGCTTCAAGGCCGAGCGCGTGCTGTTCAGCGACTGGCTCGCCAGGCAGTCCGGCACCGACGGATCCCGCGGCTCGAAACCCGTCGCCTTCGTGCAGG
>CAXTJY010000716.1:0-2092 GCA_964244395.1 uncultured Rhodovarius sp. | reverse complement strand
CGGCGTGCAGGCGGCAGAGGCGGCGTATCGGCGCCTTGGCTCCGAAGGGCTGCTGCCGCAGGATTTCGACTTCGCCGGCACGCAGGATCTGGCCTCGCTGGCCGTATTCCTCCGCGCGGCGCTGGGGTTGCGCGGGCCGGCGAGCGTTATTTCCACCGCCTGCGCCTCCTCCGCGCGCTGCTTCATCGACGGCGCCAGGCTGATCGACGCGGGCATATGCGACGCGGTGCTGGTGGGCGGGGCGGACAGCTTGTGCCGCATGACGCTGCATGGCTTCGCCGCCCTGGAACTGGTGGCGCCCGGCCCAACCCGCCCCTGCGATGCCGGTCGCGACGGCATCTCGGTGGGCGAGGCGGCAGGCTTCGCCCTGCTGGAACGCGCACCCCCCAGCGCGATGGCCACGCTGCTGGGCTGGGGCGCGAGCAGCGACGCGCACCACATGTCCCATCCGCACCCGGAAGGGGCAGGGGCGATCCGCGCCATGAGCGAGGCGCTGGACCGCGCCGGGCTGGCACCAGGCGCGGTGGATTGGGTGAAGTTGCACGGCACCGGCACCCGCGCCAATGACGCGATGGAGGACCGCGCCGTGCATTCTCTTCTGGGCGACGCCGTGCCGGTCAGCAGCACAAAGGGCTGGACCGGGCATACGCTGGGCGCCTGCGGCATCCTGGAGACGGTGATGATCGGCGGCTGCCTCACGGAGGGGTTGATCGCAGGCTGCCTCGGTGTGGGGGCAGTGGACCCTGATTTCCGCAGCAACGTGGTCATCGCCAATCAGCCGGCCGCGCTGCGGCACGTCCTCACCAATTCCTTCGGCTTTGGTGGGGTGAATTGCAGCCTGCTGCTGGGCCGCGCGTGACCCGGCTCGTGGCTGACATCATAGGCGTCTCGCTTTGGGGGCCGGGCCTCGAAGGCTGGGCTGCGAGCGAGGCAGTGCTCGCCGGGCGCGCGCCCCATGTCCCGCAGGAATCCGTGGTTCCCGCGCCGGCCTTGCTGCCGCCCAATGAGCGCCGGCGCACCGGCGCCGTGGTGCGCCTCGCTTTGCATGTGGCGCATGAGGCCGTGGCGGCCTCGGGCCTCGAGGCCGCCGCGCTGCGCTGCGTCTTCGGCAGCGCCAATGGCGACGGGCCTGTCGTCGGCTCCATCCTGGATGCGCTGACCCAGGCCGCGCCGGACCGTGAGCGGATCGTCTCGCCGACGCAGTTCCACAATTCGGTGCACAATGCCGCTGCCGGCTATTGGTCCATCGCCACCCACAACCCCCTGCCGGCGACCTGCCTGGGCGGCCATGATTCCACCTGGGCCGCAGCACTGCTCATGGCGATGCTGGAGGTGGATGCGGGCGCCCCCGTGCTTCTCTGCGTCTATGATCACCCCATGCCGGCGCCCTATGCGCTGCTGCGCCCGGTGGTGGCGCCCTTCGGCCTGGGCCTGGTGCTGACGCCGCCTGCCGGGCGGGGCCTGGCGCGCATCGCCGTCAGCCATTCGACCGACAAGGCCGGGGGGGAGACGGCGCCGCGGGATCAGGGGCTGTTGACCCTCGCAGCGGGAAATCCGGCCGCGCAATCCTTGCGCCTGCTGGAGCATCTGGCGCGCCGGGAAGCCGGGCGCTGCGACGCCGGATATTTCGAGGGCAGCCTGCGCGTCGAGGTGCAGCCGGCATGACACCCGCCGCGTTGCTGCCCCATGCCGGCGCCATGGTGATGCTTGATCGCGTCGTGGCGTGGAACGAAACGGAAGCTGTCTGCGCGACCCGCGCCCATCTGGCGCCACAGAATCCGCTGCGGCATGGCGGCATGCTGCCCGCTGTTTGCGGCACGGAGATCGCGCTGCAGGCGGCGGCCGTGCATGGCGCCTTGCTTGGCGGCGGCAGCGCCCGGCGCGGTTATGTGGCGGTGCTGCGCGACGTCACCTGGAGCGTGGAGCGGCTCGACGACTTGGGCCTGGGTGAGTTGCGGGCCTCGGCGCGCCTGGTAAGCGAGGAAAGCGGCGGCGTGATCTACGATGTGGAACTGAATGCTGAGGATGGCCGCAAGCTGTTGAGCGGCCGCGCCATCATCGCCTGGCCGAAGCCCGCATGAGGCGCGCCCTC
>CAXTJY010000715.1:0-2097 GCA_964244395.1 uncultured Rhodovarius sp. | reverse complement strand
AACTTCCGGGCGCTGTTCGAGAGCATCGAGCTCGACCAGGTACGGCGCGGGGTGCTGAAGCCGGCGGCGGAGTAGCATCTGGGCAAAGCCCACATCATCGCGGCGCATGAGTGGGATGCGCCGTCCGCGATCAGGTGTTGGCCCAAAGCCTGACGGCGCTCGCCTTCTGAAAGTATTCGGAGTGACCATCTACCACGTCCTTTCCGTTCCATAGCGTAAAATGGCCCGTGGCGTCCGCCCAGCTGATGTCCATTCCAATGATCCCGCTTTTTCCCAGCAGCTTGTCCGTTTTCACGCCCACGGTGGCCGCGGATTTTATCAGGACCGATGCTGCACCAAAAGTCTTCGCCATGAATATATCGAGGGCCTTGACGCGGTAAATATACCAAAGGCCATCAGCACCCTTCAACGTTTGCTGAATCTTATTGATATCTTCGATGAATGGAATTTTTGTGCCAGAATAACTTAGGGCGCGACTGACGCGGATCGCGCAAGCATTCGTAATATAATTGGCATCGACGCGGCCGCCAACCAAGGTTTTGACTGTCGCCAAATCGTAATTCGGATAATTAGCCAACAAATCTTTGAATTTGGCAAGCTTCGTCATCGGGACCTCCGGCATTGCGAGCACTCAATAGCAACAGTATAAAAAAGTCGACCATTTTCTCAATTGACACACGCGGTCATCACCCGCGGAGGGCGATGATGAGGTCCGCCGCCACTGCGGGCGACCGATGTGCACCCGCCGGGGCGCGTATGTCGACTTGCTGCCATCTCCTGGTGCAAAGCCGCCCTTGTCGTAAGCGGGCCCGCCGTCCGGGGCCTGGACTCGGCTTGGCCCGCATGGTCACTCGGCGCCCATGACCTGGTCCATCCTGGCGCGCGACTCCGCGACCGGCGAGCTGGGCGTGGCCGTCGCCACGCGCTTCTTCGCCGTGGGCGCGCTGTGCCCAAAGGTGGAGGGCGGCGTGGCGGCCCTGGCCACCCAGGCCCTGGTCAACCCGATGCTGGGCATTGTCGGCATGGAACGGCTACGCGGCGGCGAGGCCCCGCAGGCCGTGCTGGATGCGCTTCTCGCCGCAGATGCCGGCCGCGCCGCCCGCCAATTCCACATCCTGGGCGCGGCCGGCGGCATCGCCCAGCACACCGGCGCCGACTGCGTGCCCTGGTGCGGCTCCATCAGCGGCCCCGACATCTCGGTCGCCGGCAACATGCTGGCCGGCCCGACGGTGGTGCAAGCCACCCGCGACGCCTACCTCGCCACCCCCGGCCCGATGGCCGAACGCCTGATCGCCGCACTCGAAGCCGGCGAGGCCGCCGGTGGCGACGCGCGTGGACGTCAGGCTGCCGCGCTGATGATCGCCAGCGCCGAACCCTACACCGACCTCGACCTGCGGGTGGACGACCACGCGGATCCGCTGGCCGAACTCCGCCGCCTGCTGGGCGTGGCGCAGGAGCGATACGTGCATTTCCGCCGCTTCCTGGCCGGCCGCGACCACCCCGGCGTGTTCGACCGCGCGGTGATCGCCGCGGCGATGCCCGGCTGATGCTGGAGGTCGCCGGCCTGAGCGTCACCTTCGCCACCCAGCGCGGCCCCCTGCGCGCGGTGGACGATGTCGCCCTGTCGCTGGCGCCGGGGCGGACCCTGGCCATCGTGGGCGAAAGCGGCTGCGGCAAGTCGGTCACCTCGCTCGCCATCATGGGGCTGCTGGCGGGCAATGCCCGGGTCGAAGGCCGCGTGATGTTCGAAGGCCGCGACCTGCTGACCCTGCCCCCCGCCGAGCGGAGAAAACTACGCGGCGGCGCCATGGCGATGATCTTCCAGGAGCCCATGACCAGCCTGAACCCCGCCTTCACCGCCGGCGAGCAGGTGGCCGAGGCGCTGCGGGTGCATGAAGGGCTGCCAGCCGAAGCCGCGATGCGCCGCGCGGTCGAAATGCTGGACCGCGTCCGCATCCCCGAGCCCGCGCGGCGCGCGCGCCAGTATCCGCACCAGCTCTCCGGCGGCATGCGGCAGCGGGTGATGATCGCCATGGCCCTGGCCTGCCGCCCCCGACTGCTGATCGCCGACGAGCCGACCACGGCGCTCGACGTCAC
>CAXTJY010000714.1:0-2101 GCA_964244395.1 uncultured Rhodovarius sp. | reverse complement strand
TCGATGTCCGCCGTGCTGCCCCTCATCGAGGATGGCCGGGTGCGGGCGCTGGCTACCGCCTCCTCCCGCCGCTCCGCCATGCTGCCGCAATTGCCGACAGTGGCCGACTTCCTGCCCGGCTATGCGTCGGAGCTGACCTATTCCTTCAGCACGCCGCTGGGCGTGGCCGAGCCTATCAAGCGCCGCATGGACGAATCCGTGCGCGCGGTGGTGGGCAACCCGGCCATCGTGACGGAGTTGCGCCCGCGCGGTTTCGAGCCGGATGTACTGAGCGGCCAGGCGCTGGCCACCGACATCGAGCGAGACATCGCGCGCTGGGCAGACGTGGCCCGCCGTACGGGGCTGAATCTCAGCGAAGGATAGCCTGCCGGCCGGCCCGCCTCTATACCGCCTTCACGGGTAGGGCGGGCGGGCGAATGGCATCCAGATGGTCGGAGAAGATGAGCCAGCTGCGCCGGCTGTGGCGGATGCCAGCCGATGTCGCGCAAGCCGAGCAGGCGGCGTGGCAATCCTCGCAGCGGCTTTCCACCGAGCTGGCCGCCCTCGCGGAGCGAGTGGATTCGGCCGAGGCCCTGGCCGGGCTGCGGCAGGATATCGGCGATTTGCGGCAGGACATGGCGACGCTGCGGCGCGCGGTGGCTACGCCGCCAGCCGAGCTCATGAGCTTGCTGACGCAGCTGCGCCAACCCATCGAACGGCAGCAGGCGGGGCTGGAGGCGATGCGCGTCGCGGCCGATGCCGCCCGGGACGCGATGGGCAGCCGCCTGGCGGAGCTTTTGGCGTCGATGCGCCAGAGCGAAATGGCCCAGGCAGGCTTGGGCGAGGAAGTGGCGGCGGTGAAGGCGGTGATCGGGTCCGCGGAAGCGGCCCGCCTCGCATCGTCCGAGCAGGCGGCGGCCCTGCAAGCGGAAGTTGAGGCAGGCCAGCGGGCCTCCGAGGCGGCTGGCGCCGAACTGGCCCGCGAGGTCGCGGCCTTGCATGCGGCGCTGGAGGCGGCACGGCTGATGCTGGGTGGCGAGATCGCCGCGGTCCTGCCGCAGCTGGAAACCGCGCGGGCCCAGCTCGATGGCCGGATCGCAGCCGTGAGCGAGAGCGGCGAGCGACAGCAGGCGGAGATCGCGCGGCGCTTCCACCGCGTTGACGATCTGGGCTTCGACCAACTCGCCATGCTGGCGCGCGGCAGTGCCCCAGCCGGCCTGCGCATGGTGGCCGAAAAGCCCGTCGCCCTGGACAGCGCCGACCATCTGCACCCCCGCGGTACCGCCGCCGACGACACCCGCCACCCGCGTTTCGTCGCCGCCTGCGAGACCCTGTTTCCCGGCCGCACACTGCACTATCTCGACCTCGGCTGCGCCGGCGGCGGACTGGTGTGGGATTTCCTGACCGCTGGCCATCAATCCTACGGCGTCGAAGGCAGCGACTATTCCCAGCGCAGCCGCCGCGCCTATTGGCGGGTAGCGCCGGACCGCTATTTCACCGCGGACATTACCCGGCCCTTCCAGCTGCTGCGCGGCGACGGGATGCCGGCCATCTTCGAGATCATCACCGCCTGGGAGGTGCTGGAGCATATCGGCGAGGCCGACCTGGCCGGGCTGTTCGGCAACATCCGCCAGGCGCTCACCGCCGATGGCGTCTTCCTTGCCTCGGTGGCCAGCTTCGAGGATCGCGACCCGGCCAGCGGCACGCCCCTGCACGTCACCTTGCAGCCGCGGGAGTGGTGGTTGGAGCGGGCGGCCGAGAATGGGCTGCGGCCGGTTTCGCGGCCGGTACCCTTCGTGCTGGAGGATTTCGCCCGCGGGTCCGGCAACCCGCGAATGAACGATTGGGACGCGCGGTGGGAGCCGAGCTGGGGCTTTCACCTGATGCTCGAAGCCGCACCGTAGCCGAACGGCATACCGGACCCTATATCCCCGCCATGGCCACACGGCTCGAGATTCGACACCCAGAAAAGGCCGCCCGGCCGGATAATCCGATCCAGCGCAAGCCGGACTGGATCAGGGTACGCGCCCCTAACCATCCGATCTATGCCGAAACCCGCGACCTCATGCGGGCGAACAAGCTGGTGACGGTGTGCGAGGAAGCGGCCTGCCCCAATATCGGC
>CAXTJY010000713.1:0-2102 GCA_964244395.1 uncultured Rhodovarius sp. | reverse complement strand
ACATGGCGGTAATGGTCGGCATGGCCAGGCTGCTGATCGAATGGGACGAGGCAGCCAGGGCCGCCGGCCGGCCCGCCATCCTGGACTGGCCGTTCATCCAGGAACACACGCATGGCTTCGAAGCCTTTGCCAAGATCGTGCGGGGCCATGACTGGGAAGCGATCGAGACGCAGTCCGGCCTGAGCCGCGGCGAGATCGAATCCGCCGCCCGGACCTACGCCAGGGCGAAGGCGACCATCGGCATCTACGGCATGGGGCTGACGCAGCACCGGATGGGCGTGGATACGGTTCGCATGCTGGCCTCGCTGCTGCTGCTGCGCGGCAACATCGGCCGTCCCGGCGCCGGTATCTGCCCGGTGCGTGGTCACTCCAACGTGCAGGGCCAGCGCGCGGTCTGGATCACCGAAAAGCCGGAGCTGGCGCCGCTGGACAAGTTCGCCGAGATGTATGGCTTCGAGCCGCCCCGCACCAAGGGCCTCGACGTGGTGGAAAGCGCCGGCGGCGTCATCGACGGCAGCGTGCGCGCCGTACTGCAACTCGGCGGCAACCTCGTGCGCTCGCTGCCCGAACGCGGCCTGCTGGAGCCGGCCTGGAAGAAGCTGCGGCTGACGGTGATGATCACCACCAAGCTGAACCGCAGCCACCTGGTGCATGGCGAGGTGGCCTACCTGCTGCCCTGCCTCAGCCGCATCGAGATCGACCGCCAGGCCAGCGGGCCGCAGACCGTGTCGATGGAGGACAGCACCTCCGTCATCCATCCATCGCACGGGCTGCGGGAGCCGACGAGCCCGGCCTTGCGGTCGGAGCCCGCGATCATCGCCGGCCTGGCGCAAGCCGTCCTGCCGCACAACCCGCGCATCGACTGGGCGGCGTGGACCGGTGACTATGGCCTGGTGCGCGATGCCATCGCCCAGACCCATCCGGAATGGTTCGCGGACTACAACAAGCGGATGCGCAAGCCCGGCGGCTTCTACCGGCAGAACCCGGCGCGCAAGCGGGAATGGCGCACCGCCTCCGGCCGGGCGGAGTTCTCCCGCCCCGCCCAGCTGCGCGCAGACCCCGACATCCGCGTCAGCGGTACCGACGTGCTGGAGCTGATGACGGTGCGCAGCAACGACCAGTTCAACACCACCATCTACGGCTATGACGACCGCTTCCGCGGCATCGACGGCTCGCGCGATATCGTCATGCTGAACGCGGTGGATATGACCCGCCTGGGCCTGGCAGCGGGCGACGCCGTCACCCTGGAGACAGCCGCGGAGGACGGGGTGGAGCGCCGGGTGACCGGGTTACGGGTGGTGCCGTTCGAGCTGCCGCCAGGCTGCGCCGCCGGCTACTTCCCGGAACTCAACCCACTGCTGCCGCTGTGGCACCACGCTCAGGAGGCGCATGTGCCGGCGGCGAAGTCCATCCCGGTGCGTGTGGTCAGGTTGGGCTAGCCGGCCAGGAACGATATCGCGGCCGATCTTTGGAAGCACGTTGCCGCCTGGGTGCGGCGGCCTTCGGCACCGCCATCGGCGCCGATATGGCAGGCAGACGTCCTCGGTCGCGGCGATCGGCGCGTCTCCTGGCTAGCCATGGCGGCCGGGTCCGGTAGCGTGCCGCACGATAAAAAAGCTTGCGGAGGGAAAAATGTTCAGAAGGTCGATGCTCTCAGGGGCGCCGATGGCGCTTGCCGCGCCGGCCCTGGCCCAGTCCGGCGCGCAGATCCGTCTGGTGGTCGCGAATTCTCCCGGCGGCGGCACGGATCAGATCGCGCGTCTGCTGGCACCGCAGATGCAAAGCCGCCTGGGCGCCAGTGCCGTTCTCGTCGAGAATCGCAGCGGGGCGTCCGGCGTGATCGGCGCCGACCTGGTGGCGAAATCGCGGCCGGACGGAAACACGCTGCTGGTCACCGCGGCGATCTTCGCCATCACCGGCACCATGCCCAATCTGCCTTACGATATCCGGCGTGATTTCGCCCCCGTCTCGCTGCTCGCCATGCTGCCTACCCTGCTGGTTGTCTCGCCGAATTTTCCTGCCCGGACCTTCCAGGAATTCGTGGCCTATGCACGGGCCAATCCGGGCCGGGTCACCCACGCCTCGCTGGGCGCCGCCAGTAC
>CAXTJY010000712.1:0-2105 GCA_964244395.1 uncultured Rhodovarius sp. | reverse complement strand
CCAGGGTCACGTTCACCCCGCCATCGATGTCCAGCGTCTTGATCGGGATCAGCGCCTGGTCGTGGTAAAGGCAGATGGCGCAATCCATCCGCGGCCGGGCCAGGGCGGTGAACATGGTGTCGGGCGGCAACGGCCCGCGGGCGTCGACGCCCAGCGCCTGCAACGCCGCCACGGCGGGTGCGACGATGGCCTGGTCCTCGTGCCCCATCGTACCGGCCTCGCCGGCATGCGGGTTGAGGCCGGCGATGGCCAGGCGCGGACGGGCGATGCCGAAGGCGCGCCGCAGCCCGGCCTCGGTGATGCGCGCGGTCTCGACGATCAGCTCGGGCGTCAGCCTCGCGATGGCGCGGGCCAGCGGCTCATGGATGGTCACGGGCACGACTCGTAGCGTCTCGCTGGCCAGCAGCATGACGGGGCGCGCGGCCTCCGGCGCCAGTGCGTGCAGGAATTCCGTGTGGCCGGGGTGCGCGAAGCCCACGCCGGTCAGCACCGATTTCTGGATCGGGTTGGTCACCACGGCGCCGGCGCGGCCAGCCAGGGCCAGGGCCACCGCCTCCTCGATGCTGGCGATCACCGCCGGCGCGTTGGCGGGGTCCAGTCGGCCGGGCACCGGGCGTGCGGCCAGCGGCCGGTGCAGCACAGGCAGGCCATGCGCGAACGCCGCGCCGGCCTGCTCCGGCGCTTCGATCCGCACCACCGGCCCGGCCACCGCCTCCGCGTCGCCAATCAAGAAGAAGGCCGGCCCACCCCGCAGCGCGGCCCAGGCGCCGGCGGCGATCTCGGCCCCTATGCCCGCCGGTTCGCCCATCGTCAGCGCCAGCGGCATCACAGGCCGCGCATCCGCTCGACCAGCGCATCCACGTCGGCGGCGCGGTGATACAGGCCGAAGCCGAAGCGCAGTCGGGTCCCGCGCCGGTCCGTGACGATCCGCGCCGCTTCCAGCCGGGCCTGCCAGGCCTCCGCATCCGGCAGGTCGAAGGTCAGGAAATTGCCCCGCGCCTGGTCGCTCAGCGGCACCACCAGCCGGTCCTCCCAGCGCGCCCAGCTGGCCATGAAGCGTTCCTGCAAGGCATGCGCATGGGCATGGATGGCCGCCGGCGTGGCGCCCACACTCTCGGCCCAATTCAGCGCCGCGTGCAGCCGGTAGACGCCGGAGGGATCGAAGGTCGCGCCCATGAAGCGCCCGCCATCCTCGGCGTACGGCACCCCCTCCTGCCGGGCACCAAGCTGCCCGAACGCCGCGTACCAGCCGGTGCTGCGCGGCCGTGGCAGCCAACCCGGGGGACAGTGCATGAAACAACTGCCCTCGCCCCCCATGGCGTATTTATAACCGCCGGCGAGGTAGAAGGCGCGGCCCGCCAGCCCGCTCCAATCCACCGGCAGCGCCATGAAGCCGTGATAGCCATCGACGACCAGCACCGCCTCGCCCGCCGCATCCGCCAGCGCCTCCAGCCCCTCCAGCAATTGTCCGGAGTTGAAGAACACCTGGCTGACCCAGATCAGGTCGAACCCCTCCCCTGCCGCCTCGACCAGCCGGGCCAGCGCATCCGACCCCGTCGCCACCCGCGTCACCGCCAGCAGCCCGTCTTCCTCCAGCCGCGCGACCTGGCGGGAAAAGCTGTGGAACTCGGAATCGGTGGTCAGTACCCGCGGCACCCGGCCCGCCGGCAGGCCACTCAGGATGCGCAGCACGAATTCATGCGTGTTCGGCGCGTAGGCCAGGGTGGTGTGGTCCGGCAGGTTCAGCAGCCGGGCGATCACCTTCTGTAGTTCCGGCCACTTATGCGCCAGGATCGGGTCCCACTTCCCATCCATCAGCCGCGCCGCATTGTCCCACACCTGCATCTGCGCCGCCCGCGTCACATCCGGCCAGGGGTGGTGGCTGTGCGCCGCGAAATGCAGCCGATCCGGCACCGCCTTCAGGAATTGCGAGAAATGCGCGGCCAGGTCCAGCATGGCTGCAACATGTGCCGAACCCGGGCGATTGCAAACCATGGCGCGACGATGGCGGGGCCATCGCGCTGGCGCGACGATGGCGGGGCCATCGCGCTGGCGCGACGATGGCGGGGCCATCGCGCTGGCGCGACGATGGCGGGGCCATCGCG
>CAXTJY010000711.1:0-2112 GCA_964244395.1 uncultured Rhodovarius sp. | reverse complement strand
AGGCCCTCGCGCATGTCCACCTGCGGTGACCAGCCCAGCGCGGTGCCGGCGGCACCATGGACGATGTCGAAGGCGCCGCCGGAGGTCAGCCGCACCTTGCCCGGCGTCTCACCGACGAACTCCGGCTCCGGCCCCCCGCCGGCAATCTCGGTCACCAGCCGCACCAGCTCCAGCGTGGTGACGGGCGCGGGGCCGGAGGTGTTGACCGCCACGTCGGTGGCCTTGGCCTCGAAGGCCGCCGCATTGGCCCGCGCCAGGTCGCCGACATAGACGAAATGCTTGGTCTCCGACCCGTCGCCGACGATCTTCGGCGCCCGGCCCGCGCGCACGGCGTCATAGGTCTCGATGATGTAGAGCGCGTTGGCGGCGCGGTAATGCTGCCGCTCGCCATAGACGGTGGAATAGCGCAGCACGACGTAGTCCTGCCCGTGCTTCTGGAAGGCGGCACGGCAGAGTTGCTCGCCGATGATCTTGGTGGCGCCGTAGAGGATGGCGGCGGGCGGTGCGCCGGCGGAATGGAAGGGCGTGCCCTCGACCAGATCACCCTTGATGCCGGGACCGTAGCCGTACACGGCATTGCTGCTGGCGAACACGAATTTGCCGACATTGTTGTGCCGGGCGGCTTCCAGGCTGTTCTGGACGCCGCGGATGTTCACCTCCATGCCAGTCCAACTGTCCCGATCCATGTTCAGGGTCATCAGCGCGGCGAGCTGCAGCACGCCCTGCGCGCCCTGCTGCGCCGCCAGAAGATCGGGAAGGCGCATCACGTCGCCGCGCACTACCTTCAGCTTGGGGTGATCCTTGATATGCGCCAGCGCCTGCTCGCCGCCGAAGGCGAAGTTGTCGAACACCCGGACCTCGGCCGCGCCCGACTCCAAAAAATGCGCGGCGGTGGCGGAGCCGACCAGCGAGGCGCCGCCGACGATGCAGAAGGTGTTGCCCTGGATGGGGACGGCGACGGTCATTGAAACATTCCCAGGAAGCCTTGGCGGAAGGCGCGCGACGGCGAAACCCGACCGTGAGGGATCGCCAGGCGGTTTGGCAGGAAAGCCCTCATCGAAACACCGCGGGCAGCCACAGCGACAGCGCCGGGATGTAGGTGACCAGCATCAACACGGTGACGCCGGCGGCGTAGAAGGGCAGCGACGTCTTGGTCGCCTCCCACATCGAGATGCGGCCCACCGCGCACGCCACGAACAGCACCGGCCCCACCGGGGGCGTCACCAGGCCGATGCCGAGGTTCAGGATCATCACGATGCCGAAATGCACGGGGTCCATCCCCAGCGCCTTCACCACCGGCAGGAAGATGGGCGTGCCGATCATGATCAGCGGCGCCATGTCCATGAAGGTGCCGAGCAGCAGCAGGATGACGTTGATGATCAGCAAGGTCATGATCGGGTCGGAGGTGATGCCGCGCATCAGGGCCACGGTGGCGGCGGGCACCTGCAACAAGGCCATCAGCCAGCCGAAGGCGGTGGCGGTGCCGATGATGAGCATGACCATGCCGGTGGTGCGCACCGCCCCCAGCACCGCCTCGCGAAACGCCGGCCAGTCCAGGCTGCGATAGACCAGCAGCGTGACGAGGATCGCGTAGAGCACGGCGACGCAGGCGCTTTCGGTCGCGGTGAACACGCCGCTGCGCACGCCGGCGAAGATGATGACGATGAGCATCAGCCCGGGGATGGCGGCGGCCGCCAGCCGGGCCAGCGCCCACCAGCCGGGAAACTGCTCAGAGGGATAGCCGCGACGGATGGCCACAACCCAGGCCGTGAACATCAGCACCGCCATCAGCAGCATGCCCGGCACGATGCCGGCGGTGAACAAATCGGCCACCGAAATCGCACCGCCGGCGGCGATGACGTAGAGGATCATGTTGTGGCTGGGCGGAATCAGCAGGTCGATCAGCGCCGCGTTGGCGGTGACGTTGACGGCATAATCGGGCGCGTAGCCGCGCTTGCGCATCTGCGGGATCATCACCCCGCCCACCGCGCTCGCATCCGCCACGGCGGAGCCGGAGACGCCGCCGAACAGGGTGCAGGCGACGATGTTCACCTGGCCCAGACCGCCGCGCATGTGCCCCACCAGCGCGGCGGCGAAGGCCACCAGGTGGTC
>CAXTJY010000710.1:0-2116 GCA_964244395.1 uncultured Rhodovarius sp. | reverse complement strand
CCTCACGCTGCATCTTCTTCTTGAGCGCCTTGAGCGCCTGATCGACATTGTTGTCTCGAACGAGAACCTGCACTTGGCCGACGTCTCCTGTATAGTCATGCGCCCTGCTTGGGGGTTAGGGGCATGATGAGGGGTTTCCGCGCGGACTCTTCCGCCGGAAGGCGCGCTATAGCATCAAGCGGCGCGGTCGCCAAAAGGTTTCGCGCACCTATCTCCACCAGGACGACGAACGGAGCACGCATGGCCATTCTGAAAATAGCGCGCATGGGGCATCCGGTGCTGCTGGAGCGGGCGGCGGCGGTGCCCGACCCGGGGGCGCCGGAGATCCGGCGGCTGGTGGCCGACATGATCGAGACGATGGAGGATGCGGGCGGGGCCGGGCTCGCGGCGCCGCAGGTGCATGTGCCGCTGCGGCTGTTCGTGTTCCGGGTGCCGCCGGGCCGGACGGAGGCGGCGGAGGGAGATGGCGAGATGGGAAACACGGTCGTGATCAACCCGGAGCTGGAGTTGCTGGGCGAGGGCATGGTGCTGCGGTGGGAGGGATGCCTGTCGATCCCTGGGCTGCGTGCGGCGGTGCCGCGGCACGTGCGGGTGCGCTACTCTGGCGTGGATACCGAGGGGGTGGCGGTGGGCGCGGTGGCGACGGGGTTCCATGCTGGGGTGGTGCAGCACGAGTACGACCACCTGGACGGTATCTTGTATCCGATGCGGATGACGGACTTCCGGCAGTTCGGGTTCAACGAGGAACTGGCGCGTGCCGCGGCCGCCGGGCGCCCGGCGTGAGCGCGCCGGAACGCAGCCCGGAGCGGGATGCGGCGATCGAGGCGATGCTGCCGCTGGTCGGTGGCGGCGGCTGGACGGTCGAGACGCTGCTTGCGGCGGCAGGGCCGGATGCGGACCTGCTGTTCCCCGGAGGCGGGGCCGAGATGGTCGAGGCATACTGTGACCTGGGCGACCGCTGGATGGTGGATGATGCGGCGCGGCTGGACCTGGCCGGGCTGCGGTTGCCGCAGCGGGTGCGGGCGGTGATCGGGGCGCGGTTCGAGCGGAATGGGCCGTGGAAGGATGCGGTGCGGCGCGGGTTGGGCGTGCTGGCCTTGCCGGGGCGGGGCATGCTGGCCGCGCGGTGCACCGCGCGGACGGTCGATGCGGTGTGGCATTCGGCCGGGGACCGGTCGGCGGATTTCAGTTGGTATACGAAGCGGGCGATCCTGGCCGGGGTGTATGGCAGCACGCTGCTGTATTGGCTGCGGGACGAGAGCGCGAACGATGCGGCGACGATGGCGTTCCTGGACCGGCGGCTGGCCGGGGTGGGGCGGATCGGGCGGGCGCGGAAGCGGGCGGAGGGGCTGCTGCGGCGTGGTTGAAACTGCGGGCAATGTTCAACGTTCGCACAAGGTCACATCCTGCGGGAGGTTTTCATGCGTGGCATCTTGCTTTGGCTCATCGGCATTCCCATTCCCATCATTCTACTGCTTTGGCTGTTCGGCGTCCTGCACTAACCCCGCGCAGGGCGCCTGAAGCGGGCCGGCTGCGCACCCTCCCCCCCGCGCGCCGGCCCTCGCTTCCATTTTGCCGCCCCCTTGAGGCACATGCCCTGGCTGCCCATTTATTAGGCTGATGGATCGGGTCGGCGTCGCCTCCGGGAGGGACGCCTGAGCCGGTCCGATTGTCGCCTGATCGAGAGGGACGCATGGACATCGAGAAGTTCACCGAGCGCAGCCGAGGCTTTCTGCAGGCCGCGCAGACCATCGCCATTCGCGAGTTCCACCAACGGCTTTCGCCGGAGCACCTGCTGAAGGCGCTGCTCGATGACGAGGAGGGCGCGGCGGCAGGGCTGATCCGGGCGGCGGGAGGCGATCCTCGCGCGGTGGCGCAGGCCAACGACATGGAGCTTTCGCGGACACCGAAGGTGCAGGGCGGGGGCGCCGGGCAGCCGGCGGTCACGCCGGAGTTGCACCGGTTGCTGGATGCGGCACAGCAGGCGTCGGTGAAGGCGGGTGACAGCTTCGTCGCGCAGGATCGGCTGCTGCTGTCGATCGGCGCGAGCGAGACGCCGGCCGGCCGGGCGCTGCGGGCGAACGGGGCGGCGCCGGTGGCGCTGGAGAAGGCGATC
>CAXTJY010000709.1:0-2124 GCA_964244395.1 uncultured Rhodovarius sp. | reverse complement strand
CAGCGCCAGCGCCGCGCCGGCCAGCGGCCGGTACAGGAAGGGCGACCACACGCCCAACGGCACCCCGTGGCGTCGCAGAACGAAGCCCAGCCCGGCGCCGTAGCGATGCGCCCGCTCGGCCGCCACGTCGCTTAGCCGCTTATCCGGATGCACCACAAGCAGCGTGGGGTCGTAGCGCGCGGCGTGCCCGGCAGCCAGCGCGCGGCACACCAGGTCGTTGCCCTCAGCGCTGCCGAACTCGCTGTCGAGGCCGAGCCTTTTTTCGCGAGGCGGTACAGGCCGAGCTGCTCGTCGAACCCGCCCAGCGCCAGCGCCGTGTCGCGCCGCAGCCACAGGTTGAATTCGATAACGCTGGTCCAGACAGTGGCCATAGTGATAGGCCCGGCCGCGTCGTGCCAGCGGCCGGAACCCAGCCCGCCGGTCGGCGAGGCGGCGGGGCCGCTCAGCACCTGCAAAGCGGGCTCACGGAACGCCGCCGACACCTTGGCCAGCGTGCCGGCGGGCAGGGTGCAGTCGTCATCTGGGAAGGCCACGACGTCGCCGATGGCGGCGCGCAGGCCCAGGTTGCGGGCGGCATTGGCGTGCGGGCGCGGCGTGCGGATGTGGCGCAGCGGCAGTCGGGCGGCGTATTCGGCGGCGATGGGCGCCAGCCGGTCATCCGGGTTCTGATCAACCAGGATGATGTCCAGCGCTTCCCAGCGCTGCGCCTCGATGCTGTCGAACAGGTCACACAGCTCCGCCACCCGCCCCATGGTGGCGACGATGAGCGAAAAGCGCGTCATCCCGCCGCATGCTCCAGCAGCGCGGCGCGGAAGGTGGCTTGGGAAAACCGCTCCGCATTGGCGCGGCAGGCCGCCGGGTCGGGCGCCGGCCCGGCGCAGAAATCCAGCACCGCCTGGCGGATGGCAGCGGCGCTCTGCTCCGCGAAGAGCAGCCCGGTGCCAGGCCGCACGATGTCCGCTGCGCCGCCGCGCCCATAGGCGATGACCGGGGTGCCGGCCGCCTGCGCCTCCACCATCACGATCCCGAAATCCTCCTCGGCGGCGAAGACGAAGCCTCGCGCGGCCTGGGTCAGCGCCACGAGCTCGGCCTGGGCGACGCGGCCGCGCAGCTCGATATTCGCGTGTCCCCGCGCCGCCGCGGCGACCAGATCGGCCGAGGGCCCGTCGCCCACCACAACCAGCTGGTGCGGCAGGGTGGCGAAGGCCTCGACCACCAGCTCGACTCGTTTGTAGGGCACCTGGCGGGCGGCGATGAGGAAGAAATCCTCCTTGGAGGTGCGCAGCGGAAAGCCGTCGAGATCGACCGGTGGGTGCAGAACCGCGGCCTCACGGCGCCAGGCCTTGCGGATGCGCTCGGCGATATAGGCGCTGTTGGCCAGCAACAGGTCAGGCCGTGCCGCGCTGGCCTGGTCCCACAGCCGCAGCCGGTGCAGCAGCCACCGGGTGTAGAGCGACGTCAGCCCCCGGGTCAGCCCGGCCTGACGCAGGTATTGATGCTGCAAGTCCCAGGCGTAGCGCATCGGTGAGTGAATGTAGCTGACGTGCCGCTGGCCCGGCCCGGTGATGACGCCCTTGGCCACGGCGTGGCTGGAGCTGAGGATGAGCTCGTAGCCCTGCAGATCAAATTGCTCCACGGCGATGGGCATGAGCTGGAGGTAGTTGCGAAAGCGCTTCCGGGCCAGGGGAAGGCGTTGGATGAAGCTGGTGCGCGGCACCCGGCCGCGCAGGAAGCCGCGCTCGCCCTCTGGCATGAAGTCGCAGAGGACGAAGAGGTCGGCTTCGGGAAAGGCAAGCAGCATCTGCTCCAGCACGCGCTCGCTGCCGGCATAGCTGTCCAGCCATTCGTGGATGATGGCGGTCTTCATGAGGCGCTCTTCGCGGGCCGGCAGGGCCGACCAGGGAAAGGGAACGGCCTCACGACGTGAGCTCCAGCAGCCGGGCGGCGGCGGCCGGCCAGGAATAGGTACGGGCGCGCTCGCGGCCGGCCGCTGCCAGCGCGGGGCCGGCGCCATCGATCAGCCTTCCGATTGCGGCGGACAGCCCGGCCGGGTCGCCAGGCTCGAACCACAGCGCGGCGTCGCCGCAGACTTCCGGCACTGCGCCGGCCCGCCCGGCGATCACC
>CAXTJY010000708.1:0-2130 GCA_964244395.1 uncultured Rhodovarius sp. | reverse complement strand
GCCAAGCATGTGGGCTGCACGGTCATCGGCACCGTTTCCACACCCGAAAAAGCCGAGCTGGCCCGCGCCCATGGGGCCGAGCACGTGGTGCTGACCAGCGAGGACCTGCCGGCCGCGGTGAAGCGCATCACGTCAGGTGCCGGGGTGCCCGTCTCCTACGACAGCGTCGGCCGGGACACCTTCATGCCTTCGCTGGATTGCCTGGCGCCGCGCGGCATGCTCGTCAGCTTCGGCAATGCCTCCGGCCCCGTCGCGCCCTTCGACCTGGGCATACTGGCGGCCAAGGGCAGCCTGTATGTCTGCCGGCCGACGATGAACACCTATACCGCCACCCAGGCCGACCTGGCATCCTGCGCCGCCAGCCTGTTCGACGTGGTGCTGAGCGGCGCGGTGAAGATCAATGTCAACCAGCGCTATGCGCTGAAGGACGCCCCGCAGGCGCATCGGGATCTGGAGGCGCGGAAGACGACGGGGAGCACGGTGCTGCTGCCCTAGCTTTTTCCGTTGCGGGCGCCCGCCCCCACGACCTAGCCTTCCCAAAAATACTAGGGAGGGCAACGATGTTCCATTACGCCATGCTGGCGGCGCTGCTGCTGCTTGTACCAGCAGCGCGTGCCCAGACCGCCGGCAATATCACCATCATCACCGCCTTCGGCGCTGGATCAGCGGCGGATATCGGCGCCCGGCTGCTGGCGGCGGAGTTCCCGCGCCTGCTGGGCCAGCCGGTGGTGGTGAACAACATCACCGGCGCCGCCGGCACCATTGCCGCCAACCAGGTGGTCCGTGCCCGGCCGGATGGGCAGACACTGCTCTTCACCCCTGGCGGCCCCATCGTCATCCAGCCCAGCTTCATGCGCAACGCCGGCTACACGGCGGCCGACCTGGTGCCGATCTGCATGCTCAACCGGGCGCCGCTGATCATGATGACGCCGCGCAATTCCGGCCTGCGCACGCTGGCCGATGTGCTGGTCCGTGCCCGGGGCGAGGGTGGAGAGTTCCCCTATGGCAGCACTGGCGTCGGCACCACGCCGCATCTGTCCATGGTGATGCTGGCGCGCGCCGCCGGTGTGGGGATGAAGCACATCACCTATCGCGGCCCTGCCGACATCGTCGTCGCCTTCACTCGCGGCGACCTGGTGCTGACGAACGACCACCCCTCGCTGATCCGCGCCCATGACCTGCACCCCATCGCCACCCTCGACGCCCAGCGCTATCCCGGCCTGCCCGAGACGCCGACTTTCCGGGAAGAGGGCTTCGATCTGGCCATGCACATCTGGCACGGCCTGTTCGCACCGCGTGCGACGCCGGAGGCGGTGATCCAGCGGCTGGACGCCGCCTGCGCCGAAGCCGTCCGCAGTGATGCCATGCGCGTCGGCCACGAGCGAATCCAGACGCCCATCACGCATCAGGGCCCTCGCGAATTTGCCGCCACGGTGGCGACGGACACCGAGCGAATGCGCCACATCATCGACGAGAACAACCTGCGCGCCGCCGAGTAGCGGCAGCGCTATCCTATCCGGTTCGCCACCAGCTCCGTCACCACCGCCGGGTCCGCCAAAGTCGAGATGTCGCCCAGGCTGTCGGTCTCGTTGGCGGCGATCTTGCGCAGGATGCGCCGCATGATCTTGCCTGAGCGGGTCTTCGGCAGCCCCGGCGCCCACTGGATGGCATCGGGCGTCGCGATCGGCCCGATCTCCTTCCGCACCCAGGCCACAAGCTCCTTCCGCAGCCCATCGCTGGGCGCCGCATCGGCGTTCAGCGTGACGTAGCAGTAGATCCCCTGGCCCTTCAGCTCGTGCGGCATCCCCACCACCGCCGCTTCCGCCACCTTGGGGTGCGCCACCAGCGCGCTTTCCACCTCGGCCGTGCCCATGCGGTGGCCGGCCACGTTGATCACGTCATCCACCCGGCCGGTGATCCAGTAATAGCCATCGGTATCGCGCCGGGCGCCGTCGCCGGTGAAGTATTTGCCCTTGAAGTCGGAAAAATAGGTCTGGATGAAGCGTGCGTGGTCGCCATAGACGCTGCGCGCCTGGCCGGGCCAACTGTCGAGGATGACGAGGTTGCCCTCGGCGGCGCCTTCCAGCCGGTTGCCCTCGGCATCCACCAGCGCCGGCAGCACGCCGGGCA
>CAXTJY010000707.1:0-2137 GCA_964244395.1 uncultured Rhodovarius sp. | reverse complement strand
CATCGGGTGCAGCACCGCATGGCCCCGTGCCCGCTTGTAGCGCGCCACCACGTCGCCCAGCGTGTAGTTCCGCACGTGCCCCATGTGGATCTTGCCGCTGGGGTAGGGGAACATCTCCAGCACGTAGTATTTCGGCACACCCTCCGGCGGCACGTCCTCGGCGGTGAAGCATCCGCGGCGCTCCCACGCCGCCTGCCAGCGCGGCTCGGCGGCGGCGAAGTCGAAACGGGCGGGTTCGATGTGCTGGTCCATGGTGGGAATTGCTTAGAGCAGAATGCGCGAGGTCGCCATGTGGGCGCTCAGGCCGCCGTCAGGATGATGCGCCCCGTCACCTGCCCATTCTTCAGCCGGTTCAGCGCCGCATCCGCCGCCGTGAAAGGCTCCAGCGTGAGCGGAATCCCCGGCAGCCCGCCCTTCTGCGCAATTCCCACCAACGCCCGCAGCTCCTTCACGCTGCCCACATAACTGCCCTGGATGGTCAGCGCCTTGATCGGCACCAGCGGCAGCGGCACCACCATCTCGCCGCCGAACAGCCCGACCTGGATCAGCTTGCCGCCCTTGCGCAGCGCATCGAAGGCGAAGCGCGCCGTCTGCGTGCCGTTCACCAGATCGATCACCGCCGCCACCGGCCCGCCGCAGGCCTCGACGATGCGTTGGGTGGTGCCCTCATCACTGGCCAGCACCGTGTCGGTGGCGCCTTGCGCCCGCGCCGCCGCCAGCTTGTTCTCCGCCACATCCACCATGCAGATGCGCCGGTGCCCCAACGCCTTGAGCACCGCCACCGCGTTCAGCCCCAGGCCGCCGGCGCCGACCAGCACGATGGCTTCGTCCGGAGACAGCGGCATCACCTTCATGATCGCCGAGTAGACGGTAATTCCCGAGCACGCGTAGGTCGCCGCGAGCGCGGGATCGATGCCGTCGAATGCCACCAGGTGCTTCCAGTGCGTCGCCAGCACATGCGTGGCGTAGCCGCCATGCTGGTACACGCCCAGCGATCGCCCCGCCGAACACATGTTCTCCTCATCGTCCCGGCAATAGGCGCACACCCCGCAACCAACCCACGGGAACACCACCCGATGGTCCCCCGGCTTCACCTTGCCCTCGGCGCCCGGCCCACATTTCAGCACCCGGCCGACGATCTCATGCCCCATCGCCAGCGGCAGCTTCATGCCGCGATCGGCCATCCGCAGCTCGCCCCGGCTGCCCATGTCATACACACCTTCCCAGATATGCAGGTCTGAGTGGCAGACGCCTGCATGGGTGACCTCCAGGAGAACTTCGTCGCCTTTCGGTTCCGGCGTCGGCAGCTCGATCTCCTGCAGCGGTTTGCCATGCTCGATGACGGCCCAGGCGCGCATGATGTTTCCCCGTAAATTCGTTGCGTGACGCAACCTGCGGCCTCGTCGGGCTCTTCGCAACAGCATGAACGACCTTCAGAAGCTCAAGGCCTACCTCCGCGAGAACCCGCCCCCGGCCGACGCGAAGCCGTCGGATCTGGAACCGCTGATCGCCCATCTGCGGCAGAACGGCATGGGCCGGCAGGTGGATAGCTGGATCGGCGACGGCCCAAACGAAGCGGCGGACCCGGAAGAGCTGGAGCGCGCCCTGGCGGCGCCGGCCGACGGCCAGCCGGTGGCGTTGGGCGGCGGCATTCTTGGCACCATTCTGGGAGGGCTGCTGAATGGGGGCATGGGCGGCCGCGCCGCGCCGGCGCCGCGCCCGGGCGGAATGGGTGGTGGCCTGGGCAGCCTGGGCGGCGGCCTGCTGGGCGGCCTGTTGGCGCAGGCCTTGCCCTACATCATCAATGCCATGACGCCGCGAGGCCGGATCGACGATCGAGATGCGCCGTCCGGCGGGCTGGGCAGCATCATCGAGAGCATTACCCGGGGCGGCGGCGCTGGCCGAATGGCGCCGCGCGACGATGGCAGCCTGCCCGACGGCGGCGCCGCTGGCGACCTGTCTGGCATGTTGGGCCGCGGTTTGGGCGAGCGCCGCTAGCCGGGCCTGACTGGCGGCGCCATCAACCCTCGGGAAACACCGCGGGGATGCTGGACATAACGACGACAAGCTGAACAGCGTTGAACGCCATGCCGCCCCAGTGCAGCCGGCGCAGTCGCCTCAGCGCGACGGCATCGCC
>CAXTJY010000706.1:0-2138 GCA_964244395.1 uncultured Rhodovarius sp. | reverse complement strand
GGTGCGCCCCGCGCTGGGTGTGGCCGATGTGGCGGGGCTGCTGGCGCTGGCCCGGGTGCGGCAGGGCGGGCTGACCTATGGCAGCTCCGGCAATGGCTCCTCGGTGCACATGGTCAGCGAGGCGCTGCGGTTGGCCACCGGGGTGGTCCTGCACCACGCGCCCTATCGCGGCACCGCGCCGGCACAGGCCGACCTGATCGCGGGCCACATCGACCTGATGCTGGACAATCTGCCCAGCGCCTTGGCGCAGGTGGAGGGCGGCACGCTGCGGGCCCTGGCGGTGGCCACCGCCGCGCGCATCCCGCAGATGCCGGAGGTACCGACCTTCTCGGAGCTGGGCATTCCCGGCGTCGAGATGGCGGCCTGGATCGGCCTGATGGCGCCGGCCGGTACGCCGCCGCCGATCATCGACCGGCTGAACCAGGAGTTGAACCTGACCTTGGCCAAGCCGGAGATCGGCAGCCGCCTGGAGGCCATGGGCGCGGTGCCGATGCGGCAGACCCCGGCGGAATTCGCCGCCACCCTCGCCAGCGATCTGGCGCGCTACGGCGCGCTGCTGCCCCGCGCCGGCATCCGGCTCGATTGAGAGAGCCGGTCCGCGTCGCCCTCGATCGATGAGCGCCTGCGTTGCCGCCCGCGAACACACGCATCGTGATCCAGCCCGACCCGCTTAATAAACCACCAGGCTGCCCACCCCGAACCGTTCCGCCGACCGCGCCAGGCTGCCATCCGACTTCACGGCATTCAGAAAATTGTTGGCCTCGGCCAGCCAGCCGGCGTCGCCGCGCGCCACGGCATAGGCCATCAGCGTCTCGCCGAAGCGGCCAGGCGACTCGATCAGCCGCACCCAGTCCTGCTGCTGGGCCAGGCCACGGCCATAAGGCACGTCGGTGATGAAGACGTCGGCGCGGCCTGACTGCACTTCCGTCTCGCGCAGCCGCGGCAGGCGCAGCACGTTCAACTCGGCGCGCCGCAGCGAGGCGCGCATGATCGCCTCGGCCGGCGCGCCGCCGGAGACGGCGACCACCACGCCGGGCCGGTCGATCGCCGCCCAATCCCGCACCCGGGCGCTGGCCCGGTTGGCGATGCCGACCAGGGGCGTCGAAAGATAGGGCTTGGTGAAGGCAACCCGGGCCGCCCGCTCCTCCGTCACCGTCACCCCACTCATGCCGATGTCGCAGGTGCCGGCTTCCACCGCCTCCGTGATGCCGGAATTGTCGCTCTCCACCAGGGCCAGCCGCACCCGCAGCCGGGCGGCGAAAGCGCGCGCCATGTCGATGTCGAGCCCTTCCAGCTCGCCACCGCGCGGATTGCGCCAGGTGATGCCGAAATAGGCGGGCCAGACGCAGACCCGCAATTCGCCCCTGGCACGGATGGCAGCCAGCCGGTCCTCGACGGGCGCCGCGGGCTGGGCCAGCCCTGCCGTGCAAACCGCGCCCAGCCCTGCCATGATGGCGGGCAGCAGCATGAGCGACCTCACCCACGAGCCCGTCCACCAACCGATCTCGGCCCTGCGCCGCGTGCTCGGGCTGCATGGCGGCGGCGCGCCCATCGCGCGGCCGTGGCGTCTGTTCGGGGTGGCGTCCTGTCTGGTCATCATTGCGCTGGTGTCCATCTACACCATCGTGATGCGTCGCGCCCAGCAGGATGCGGCGGCCGACGCGGCGGCGCTGACCGCCAACCTGGCGACCACCCTGGCCGACCAGGTGTCGCGCTCGGTGCAGACGGTGGAACTGCTCATGCACGAGGCCGTGCGTGGCATCGAGGGCGCCGGCTTCGCGGCCGAGCTGACCGCCATGTTGCAGGACGTGCCGCAGCTGCGCGCCATGGTGGTGACCGACGTGAACGGCCGGGTGCGGCAATCCACCGAGCCGCAGCTGGTGGGCTTCTATGTCGATGACCGCGACTGGTTCAGGGCCCTGCGGATCAGCGGGCAGACGCTGCGGCTGGGAGCGCCTGAGGCAGGGCGGTTCCTGGCGGTGGGTGCCCGCAGCGTGCAGGAGGTGGGGCTGTGGTCGGTGCCGCTGGCGCGCGCCGTGCGCGGCCCGCGCGGCGAGTTCGAAGGCGCCTTGGTGGCGTTGCTGAATCCCGACCATCTCAGCGGTCTGGCGCAGCGCTACGCCGAGGGCTTTGGGGTG
>CAXTJY010000705.1:0-2142 GCA_964244395.1 uncultured Rhodovarius sp. | reverse complement strand
GATGACGTTCATCTCGGCGTCGATCGTCAGCCGCACCCACATGCCGTGCAGCGGCTCCCCCGCATTGACCTGGCCGCGATAGTCGCTGGGGAAGCCGTAGGTCTTGGTGTCCACCAGATGCGCCTCGATGTCGAACAGCCCGTCCGTGCGTTGGTAGCCCTTCATCGTGATGTCGCGCTGGTGCTGCAATTCACGGTCGGTGGGTGGCGAGAGCGGCATGGCGGTGACCCTTTTCGACGCAGTGCAGCATGAATCTACTGCGCGGGCGGCCGCTTGACGATGGCGCCCGGCGCGGCGCAGCCTTGTTGGCAAAACAACGGTTCGAGGAAAGTCCCATGTTCAGCACCCGCCGCGCCCTCCTGCTCGCAGGGCTCGCCACCCCCTGGCTCGCGGGCGGTGCCAGCGCGCAGACCATCACCCTGCGCAGCTCCGACACCCACCCAGACGGTTATCCGACCGTCGAGGCGGTGAAGTTCATGGGCAACCTGATCGAGCAGCGCTCCGGCGGCCGACTGAAGGTCCAGGTCTTTCACTCCCGCCAGCTGGGCGAGGAGCGCGAGACGATGGAGCAGACCCGCTTCGGCGTCATCGACCTCAACCGGGTGAACTTCGCCGCGCTGAACAACCTGGTGCCGGAGACGACCATTCCCGCCCTGCCCTTCCTGTTCCGTGACGAGCCGCATATGCGCCGGGTAATGGACGGGGCGATCGGCAACGAGATCATCGCCGGGGCCGACCGGCACGGCCTGGTAGGCCTGTGCTATTACGACAGCGGCGCCCGCAGCTTCTATTCCCGGCGCGGGCCGGTGCGCACGCCCGACGACATGCGCGGCCAGAAGGTGCGGGTCCAGCAATCCGACCTGTGGGTCGCCATCATGCGGGCGGTGAACGCCAATGCGACGCCGATGCCGTTCGGCGAGGTCTACTCGGCGCTGCAGACCGGCGTGGTGGACGCGGCCGAGAACAACTGGCCGTCCTACCATTCCACCCGGCATTTCGAGGTGGCGAAGTATTACTCCGAGACCGAGCACTCGATGTCGCCCGAGGTGCTGGTCGCCTCCAAACGCACCTTCGACCGGCTGCCGCGCGACCTGCAAGGCATCCTGCGCGACGCGGCCAAGGAGAGCGTGGGCGAGATGCGCAAGCTGTGGGACGCGCAGACTGCCGCCTCCCGCGCCGCGGTCATCGCCGGCGGGGCGCAGATCAACACGGTCGAGAAAGAGCCTTTCGCCCGCGCCATGACGCCGATCTATGCGCAGTTCGCGCGCGATGACCGGTTGCGCGGACTGGTGAGCCGTATCCGCGAAAGCGCGTGAGCGCGCCGGAGGCGGGCCTGGCGCCGCCTGGAGAGCAGCCGGGCGCCGGTGTGATCGGCCCGCCGGGCACGGGCATGACCGCGCCTGCGGCCGGCACGGGTGTCGGCGGGGTGCTGCACGCGCTGTGCACCGCCGCGCTGTGGCTTGGCGGCATCTGCATGGTGGTGATGGTGGTGATCGTCGCCTGGGCGGTGTTCGGCCGCTTCGTGCTGAACGACACGCCGGCCTGGGCCGAGCAGGTCGCCATGCTGCTGCTGGGATGGGTCATCCTGGGGGCCGCGGCGGCCGGGGTGCGGGAGAACACCCATATGGGTTTCGACATCCTGCGGGAATCCCTGCCCGCCCCGGTGGCGTCCCTCTTCGCACTGCTGAGCGATGTGGTGGTGACCTGTTTCGGCGCCTCGATGGTCTGGTTCGGCACCGAGCTGGCAGCAGGGGTGTGGGACAACACCTTGCCCACCACAGGCCTGCCCAGTGGGGTGGAATACCTGCCGATGGTGATGGGCGGGATGCTCATCACGCTGTTCGGCGCTGAGCGCATCGCCTGCCGTATGCGCGGCGTGGCCCTGCCCGAGCCGCGCCAGCACCTGGCGGACGGCTGATGGAAGTCACGCTGCTGATGGGGGTTTTCACCCTCCTTCTGCTCATCGGCACGCCCGTCGCCTTCGCGCTGGGCGCCGCCGCGATGGCGACCGTCGTCTACATGGACCTGCCGGCCATCGTCGTGGTGCAGCAGCTCTCGTCGGGCATGAACGTCTTTTCCATGCTCGCCATCCCGTTCTTCATCTTCGCCGGCGACCTGATGCTGCGCGGCCAGATCGCCGAC
>CAXTJY010000704.1:0-2143 GCA_964244395.1 uncultured Rhodovarius sp. | reverse complement strand
CGCGGCGCAGCCGCGTCGAACCGTGTCGCGCTGCCGTCGCGCCGGTCCGGCAGCACCAGCGTACGGTCGTCGACGATCCGCACGAAGCCGCGTCCGTCGCCGCGCGGCGAGCAGTCCAGCCCCTCGGGGCCGACCGTGGCGAGGGCCAGGAAGGGCGAGGCCTCGATGATGCGGGCGTAGTCGGCGGTGATGCGGCCCGCGACCTTCTCCATGCTGGCAGGGCCGGGGGTGCCGTACAGCGCTTCCAGTTCGGCGATGGTGGTGATCATGGTCCCTCCAGCGGAAAGCGTTCGGCGATAAGGAATGGGGCGCCCGGGGCGGCCTGGGTGAACAGGCACAGCTCGGTCAATTGCCGGGCCGCCGAGGGCACGGTGCCGAAATGTGCCAGCAGGGGCGGCAGGATGGCGGCGTGCTCGGCGGGGCTCAGCCGGCGCGTCAGGGTGACGTGGAATTGCCACTGCGCCATGACGTAGGGGTAGCCCCAGCGGATCAGCATCTCCTCCTGCTCGGCGGAAAGGTTGGCGCGGCGGCGGCGGACGAGTTCGGCCTCATCGGCCGGGGCGCGGAAGGCGTCCAGTTCGGCCACGCAGGTATCGGCGAGGGCGTGGAGGGCGGGGCAGGGTGCCGTCTCGCGCAGCGCCAGGAAGCCCTTGAGGTCCATGACCGCCAGTGGTGCGAGGACGAAGCGGGTCGTCCGGGTGGCGAGCGCCGCCACGGCGTCGCGCAGCGCCGGGTAGGGCTGTGCCAGCCGGAAGGGCGGCTTGAGGGTGGCGTGCAGGCCGTAGCCGCGCGGATCAGCGGTGAGTTCGGCAAGACCGGGCAGGTCGGGCTGCGACAAGGGAACGGCCGTTTCGGCATCGCGGCCGAGCCAAGCGCTGCCCAGGGCGTGCAGCGGGTCGCGGGCTTCCGGCGCCCAATAGATGGCGGCGCGCATGCTCACGGTCTTGCCCCGGGCGCCACCACTATCTGGCCCCGTGCGTGGTCATGATTCTGGCCGGCCGCCACCCCGGTCGTGCACCGCGCGTGCGCCTGATTTTACCCCCGCGCGTGCTCAAGCGACCCGCGTGCCTTCCCGCCAAACCGCGCGCACGAAGGGCAGGCCGGCATGGTGGCGTACCCGCACGATGTCGGCGCGCAGGCCGGATACCAGCCGACCGCGATCGGCCATGCGGCACATCCGCGCCGGGTTGGCGGTGATGCTGGCGATGGCGGGCGCCAGGCCCATCACGTCGGCGCAGGCATAGGCGGCTTCGATCATGCCGGCCGGCACGTAGTCCGATGCAATGGTGTCCAGCGCGCCCGCGCGGGCGATCTCCATGGCCGAGACGTTGCCGGAATGGCTGCCGCCGCGGACGATGTTCGGCGCGCCGACGATGACGGGCACGTCATGCGCGCGGGCCGCCAGGGCCGCTTCCATGGTCACAGGAAATTCGCTGATGCGGATGCCCAGGGCCGCGTGATCGGCGATCTGTTCGGCGCTTTCGTCATCATGGCTGGCCACCGGCAGGCCGCGCGCGGCGACGCGGGCCAGCACCCAGTCGCGATGCTTCGGCACCACCCGCTCGCGCTTCTCGCGCAGCTCCTCGATGCGGCGCATCACCTGCGCCTCGGTCCAGCTGGTCTGGCGCGCCCGCATCTTGATGTAGCGCGCGATGTCCCGGTACTGGCCCACCCCCGGCGAGTGATCCATCACGCTGATCATCGCCACCAGCGGGTGGTCGGCGACCGGATCGAGCATCCGGGGCATGTCCTCCGCCGGCAATTCGCAGCGCAGATGCAGCAGGTGCTCGGACTTCATGAGCCCCGACGCATGCATTTCCGTCAGGTCGCGCACGCCGTCGTAGAACGTCTGGTCGCGTTCCTGCTCGAAGCCCAGATCGCCCAGGCAGAGGGCGTCCAGCACCGTTGTCACCCCTGCGGCGGCGCATTGCGCGTCATGCGCCAGGAAGGCGCTGCGGCTGGGCCAGCGGGCGTTGGCGCGGGGCTGCACCTGGCGTTCGAGGTTGTCGGTGTGCACGTCCACCACACCCGCAATGATGTCGTCGCCATCGCAATCGATGGCGCCGGGGGCATGGCTGTTGCCGGGCTGCACGTCGGCGATGGTGGTGCCGTCCAGGATGATGGTGCCGTGGATGACTTCATC
>CAXTJY010000703.1:0-2151 GCA_964244395.1 uncultured Rhodovarius sp. | reverse complement strand
GGGCTGATGAGCACGATGCTGGAGGGCATGCCGCACGGGGTGGCGCTGTTCCGCGACGACGGCACGCTGCTGGCGGTGAACAATCTCACCAAGGAGCTGTCGGCGCTCACCGAGCCGGTCTATCAGCCCGGCGTGGGCATCGGCGAACTGGCCCACAGCGTCGCCCGCGAACAAACCTTCGGCAGCGAAACGGAGCTGCAGGCCTTCCTCGAAAGCGCCGGCGCGCATGGGCTGAAGGAAGGCCGTTACACCCGCCGCAACGCCCGCGGCCGCATGCTGGAGGTGGTGACGGACCGGCTGCCCGGCGGCGGCTTCCTGCGCACCTTCACCGACGTGACGGAGCTGCACGAGGCGCAGGCCCAGGCGCAGGCCCGCGCCGGCATGCTGGAAACCATGCTGGGCAGCATCCGCCATGGGCTGGTGATGTACGGGCCGGACACCAGGCTGATCGCGGCCAATCCGCTGGCCGCGCAACTGACCGGCGTGCCGGATCTGCACCGGCGCGACGACCTCACCCTGGCCAGGCTGCTACGGCTGCAGAAGGCGGTGGGCAGCTTCGGCGAAGGCGCCTCGGCCGATGCGCTGGAGCGCTGGTTCCTCAGCCTGGACCGCACCAAGCCGCAGGCCTTCCAGCGCCTGATCCCGGATGGCCGCGTCTTCGAGGTGGTGAGCGACCCGACGGCCGATGGCGGCTTCGTCGTCACCATCTCCGACGTCACCAAGCTGGTCTCCGCCGAGGCCGACGCCAAGCGTCGCGCCGAGGTGCTGGGCGCGATGCTGGAGAACATTCGCCACGGCATTTGCCTGTTCGACGACCAGGATCGGGTACTGGCGGCGAACCGCAAGTTTCACGAATTGCTGGACGTGCCGGCGGAGGTGCTGGAGCCCGGTTCGTTGCACCGCGACTTCATCGCCGAGATGCTGGCACGGGGCGAATTCGGCGAGGGGCCCGCCGCTGCCGCGACCGCCGCCACCCTGCTCAGCCGCGATCACAACCTGCCCTATCGCAATACCCGCACGCGACCCGACGGCAGCGTCATCGAGGTGGTGAGCGACCCGATTCCCGGCGGCGGCTTCGTGATGACCTATACCGACATCACTGCCGAGCGCGGGGTGCGGGTCGAGTTGGAGCAGGCGCGTGACGCGGCGGAGGCGGCCAACGCCGCCAAGTCCCGCTTCCTCGCCACGATGAGCCATGAGTTGCGCACGCCGCTGACCGCCGTGATCGGCTTCGCCGAGGCGCTGCGGGCGCACCCCGACGCGGCGGCGCGCGACGAGTACCTGGCCACCATCCACGATGCCGGGCGGCATCTGCTCAGCCTGATCAACGACATCCTGGACGTGGCCAAGGCCGAACAGGGCGGGCTTTCGGTGCAGATGGAGGCCGTGGACATCGGCGATCTGCTGGAGGGTGTGGGCCGGGTGATGCGCTCCGCCGCCACGGTGGGCGAGGTGGATTTGACGATCACCTCCGCCCCCGGCCTGCCGCCGGCGCGGGCCGATGCGTTGCGGCTGCGCCAGGTGCTGCTCAACCTGGTCTCCAACGCAGTGAAGTTCACGAACTCCGGCGGCAGCGTGCGTGTGGAGGCCGGGCTACAGCCGGACGGCGCCATGCTGCTGAGCGTGACCGACACCGGCATCGGCATGGCGGAGGCGGACATCCCGCGCGCCTTCGAGCCGTTCAACCAGCTGGACTCCAGCCTCTCCCGCCGCTTCGAGGGTTCGGGGCTGGGCCTGCATTTGTCCCGCGCGCTGGCGGAGGCGCAGGGGGCGGAGCTGACCTTGCGCAGCAGCCCAGGCGTGGGCACGACGGCCCTGTTGCGCATCCCGCCCGAGCGCGTGCTGCACCCTGCCCCACAAGGAGTGACGTGATGTCCGATGCATTGGCCGTGACCGACGCGCTGTTTTTCCGCGAGCTGGACCAGGCGGCGGCGGAGCGGCGGGTGGCCGACACGCTGTCGGGCTGCGACGATGGCGAGCTGTTCCTGGAATATCGGGAGAGCGAGGCGATCAGCCTGGATGACGGGCGGATCAGGTCGGCCAGCTTCGACACGATGCGGGGGTTTGGGCTGCGGGCGGTGGCGGGCGAAGGTGCTGGATGAGAGCTAGGAAATCTCGCAAAGATGTATACAGACAAAGCAAAATACAGCA
>CAXTJY010000702.1:0-2152 GCA_964244395.1 uncultured Rhodovarius sp. | reverse complement strand
GGACCCGAATGGCGGGCTGGCCGAGGTGGCCGGGCTGTTCGCCCTGGCGAATGTGGCGGTGGTGGCGCCGGCGCGGCCCTGGCAAGGCCTGGCGGACTTCATCGCCGCGGCGCGGGCGGCGCCGGGCACCCTCACCTTCGGCAGCAGTGGCGCCGGCAGCAGCCTGCACCTCACCGGCGCGCTGTTGGGGCACACGGCGGGCATCGACATCCTGCATGTGCCGTACCGCGGCGCGGGGCAGATGCTGAACGAGCTGCTGGCAGGGCGGATCGACATCGCCTTCCCCAACCTCTCCTCCGGGCTGCAGCTGATCCGCGATGGCGCGCTGCGGCCGCTGGCGACGACGGGGCGGGAGCGCAGCTCCGCCGTCCCTGGCGTCGCCACCTTCGGAGAGACGCTGCCGGGCTTCGTCGCCGACGTCTGGTACGGGTTGCAGGTGCCGCGCGGGACGCCGCAGCCGGTGCTGCAGCGGCTGAACGAAGAGTGCAACGCCCGCCTGGGCGAGGAGGCGGTGCAGCAGCGCCTGGCCGGCCTCGGCATCCGTTTCATCGGCGGTAGCGCGGCGGAATTCAGCCGTTATATCGTGGCGGAGACGGAGCGGTGGCGGCGGCTGATCCGCGATGGCCGCATCACCGCGGAATGAGAACCCACCGCGGCGACGGCCAGACGGCCCAGGCGCCGTCCCGCGTCGCGGCAGCCGCCTGGCACATGCCATTCACCATCCCGCCTGAACAGGAGACCGCCGCATGATCACCCGCCGCACCTCGCTCGCCACCCCGCTGCTCGCGCTGCCGGCCCGGGCCCAGTGGGCCCCCTCGCGCTCCATCCGCCTGGTGGTCGGCTTCACCCCCGCGGGCACCACCGACATTGCCGCCCGCATCCTGGCCGAGCGGCTGACACAGCGGCTGGGCCAGTCGGTGGTGGTGGAGAACCGGCCGGGCAGCGGCGGCAACATCGGCAACGACATCGTCGCCAAGGCGGAGCCGGACGGCCACACGCTGCTGATGCAGACGGTCAGCGGCGGCGCCATCAACTACTCGCTCTATGGCAGCCGGATGCCGACCCGGCCGGAGGAACTGGCCGCGGTGGGCCTGCTGTTGCGGGTGCCGAACGCCATCTTCGTGGCCAATGCCGTGCCGGCGACCACGCTGGCCGAGCTGGTGGCACTGCTGCGGGCGCGGCCCGGGCAACTCAACATCGGCTCCAGCGGCATCGGCACCTCGCTGCACATGACCGGCGAATTGCTCAAGCTGGCGACTGGGGTGGAGATCATCCACGTACCGTTCCGCGGCTCCGGCCCCATGCTGCAGGAGATGATAGCCGGGCGCATCGAGGTCGGCGTGGACAATTTGCCCAGCGTGATCGGCCACCTGCGGGAAGGTCGGCTGCGGCCGCTGGCGGTGACCACTGCCTCACGCAGCCCGGCCTTGCCGGATGTGCCGACCTGCGCGGAGGCCGGCTTCCCGGCGGTGGAGGCGACGGCCTGGTTCGGCGTGCAGGCGCCGGCGCGGACCCCGGCGCCGATCATCGAGCGCCTGGGCGCGGCCATCAACGCCGAGGTGCAGGACCCCGCCACCTGGGCGCGGCTGGCCGATCTGGGTGGCATGAAGCCCGATCTGCAGCCGGATGGCGGCACCAACCCGGCCGGCTTCGACGCCTTCATCCGCGCCGAGATCGCGAAGTGGAGCGAGGTGGTGCGGCGTTCGGGGGCTTCGGTGGAGGGCTGAGCTACCCCACCCAGAACTTGGCGGCGCAGAGCGCGCTGAGCAGCCACACCGCGCCATGCACCTCGCCGGCCCGGCCGGCCAGCAGCTTGATGCCGGCATAGGCCAGGAAGCCCAGCCCGATGCCGGTGGCGATGGAGAAGGTGAAGGGCATGGCCAGCACCGTCAGCATGGCCGGCAGGTATTCGGTCTCGTCCGCCCAATCCACGTCTTTCAATGCCTGGGCCATCAGGCAGGCGACGAAGACCAGCGCCGGTGCCGTGGCGAAGGCAGGGATGGAGGTGGCGAGCGGCGCCAGGAACAGCGCGGCGAGGAACAGCACGGCCACCGTGACCGCCGTCAGGCCGGTGCGCCCGCCCTGCTGGATGCCGGCGGCGCTTTCGATGAAGGAGACGGTGGTGGAGGTGCCGAGCGTCGCGCCGATCATG
>CAXTJY010000701.1:0-2157 GCA_964244395.1 uncultured Rhodovarius sp. | reverse complement strand
CTGCGCCAAGGCGGGCACGGACAAGGCAAGCAGCGGCAGGGCGCGACGGCGCATCGGGTTGGTCTCCAGCTTCCTGGCGACAGGGTAGCGCGATAGGCTGGCGGGATGAACACCAAGCCGAACGTCGCCCGCGGCGGCCGCGCCATCTATGGCGCGCCGCTGGGCATCCTGATGCTGGAGGCGCGCTTCCCGCGCATCGCCGGTGACATGGGCAATGCCGGGACCTGGCCCTTCCCGGTGCTGTACCGGGTGGTGCGGGGCGCCTCCCCCAGCCGTGTGGTGGAACAGGGTGCCGCCGGGCTGCTGGACGATTTCATCGCCGCGGGGCGTGATTTGATCGATCTCGGCGCCGAGGCCATCACCACCAATTGCGGCTTCCTGGCGATCTTCCAGGCCGAGCTGGCAGCGGCCCTGCGGGTGCCGGTCGCGACCTCCAGCCTGATGCAGGTGCCGTGGGTGCAGGCCCTGCTGCCGCCTGGCCATCAGGTCGGTATCGTCACGGTGAACGCCGCCGGGCTGACGCCGGCGCATCTGGCCGGCGCCGGCGTGCCGGCCGGCACACCCATCGCGGGCTGCGAGGGCGGGCGCGAATTCTTCCGCGTGCTGATCCGCGCCGCGAGCGAGGATATGGACGTGGAGACGGCACGAGCCGACGTGGTGGCGGCCGCCATGGCGCTGCACGATGCGACGCCGGGGCTGGGCGCCATCGTGCTGGAATGCACCAACATGCCGCCATATGCTGCCGATGTCGCGGCGGCGACCGGCCTGCCTGTGTATGACATCTATTCGATGGTCACCTGGTTCCAGGCTGGGCTGCGGCCACGGCGTTTCTGAGGCCGATGACGCTGCCGTTCACCGTGAGATCGCTCGCCCCTATCGGTGCCCTCAGGGCTCGACGCGATCTTAGCCTGGATAGCCGTGGCAGGCCGGACGCGCCGAACGAGCACAAAGGCACCCGCTCGCCCGCCCGGCGCCAACAGGCCCAAGCGCAGAGGTCGACCGGCCTCAGCCGAGCCGCGGGTCGAGCCATGGCGACTCGTGGCGCCGCCACGGCAAGTCGCCAGCGCCCACCTCATCCAACGACAGCCCGAGCCCCGACCCGACCGGCACCGCCGCCACACCTGCTGCGAATGCCAGCGACGCCCCGTCGCAGAGGCTGAAGAAGCGCTCGGTCTCGCCGAATTGCACCTCCAGCGGCAGCAAGTTCGGCAGCGTCGCGCAGGCATGTAGGGAGTGGGCGTGGCAGACTGGCCCGGTAGGGTTGTGCGGCGCGATCTCCACCCCCGCGGTCAGCGCCAGGGCGGCGATACGGCGCATCTCCTCATGCCCACCGCAATGCTTCATGTCCGGCATCAGCACATCGTAGCAGCCGGTCTCGATCAGCGGCCGAAACGCCGCGAGGCCCGACAGCGACTCGGCGCCCGCCAGCCGCATGCCGCGATCATTGGCCATGCCGCGCAGCCGGCGGATCTCGGCGTGGTTGGCCTCGGCGATCGGGCATTCCAGCCAGAACAGGTCTTGCGCCGCCACGTCGCGGATCAGCCCCGCCGCCGAACCGGGCGAGAAGCGCCAATGCGCATCCACCATCAACGCAACATCCAGCCCGATCTCCGCTCGCACCGCCGCAATCCGCGCCAACCCCTCGGCATAGCCGGCGCGCCAGGCCGGGTCGGCGGCGTCTTCCCAAACAATGGGGTCGAACGGCGCAAGCTTCACCGCGCGGAACCCCTGGCCCAGCGCCCAGCGAGCGGCGGCGGCGAAGCCGGCCGGCGTGCGCGGGTTCGTGCCGCGATTGATGTTGGCGTAGAGCGGCACCGCGGGCCGCAGCGCCCCGCCCAGCAGGACATGGATCGGTACGCCGGCCGCCTGCCCGGCCAAATCCCACAAGGCGGCCTCGAAGGCGCTCAACACCGTGTGCGCGACCAGCCCGCCCGGCGCGTGCGGCAGCAGCCGGGCCAGGCGGTTCCGATCGCCCGCCGGCTGGCCCACCACCTGCGCCGCCAGCCGCGCAGCTTCGGCGGCCAGCAGCGGCTCCTGATTGGCCAGGGTGCATTCGCCCAGGCCGGTCCGCCCGTCATCGGCGCGGACCAGCAGGAAGCACCAGTTGGTCCGCGGCGTGACCGCCGCGCCGACGAAATCGACCGCAGCGATGCGCAT
>CAXTJY010000700.1:0-2166 GCA_964244395.1 uncultured Rhodovarius sp. | reverse complement strand
CGGCTGCGGCTGCTGACGCAGTTCACCACCATTCCGGACGGCATGAAGTTCCTGGTCGATCTGCGCGCCGAGCTCTGCCGGATCACCGAGGGCGACGGGCTGCTGGGCGCGCTGGAAGCCGACATGAAGGGGCTACTGGCAAATTGGTTCGATGTCGGCTTCCTGGAGCTCAGGCGGATCGATTGGTCGAGCCCGGCGGCGCTGCTGGAGAAGCTGGTCGATTACGAGGTGGTGCACCGCATCCGCACCTGGCGGGACCTGAAGAACCGGCTGGACAGCGACCGGCGCTGCTATGCCTTCTTCCACCCCCGCATGCCGGAAGAGCCGCTGATCTTCGTCGAGGTGGCGCTGGTTCAGGGGCTGGCAGAGAGCGTGCAGAGGCTGTTGGACCAGAAGGCGCCGGTGCTCGACCCGAAGACGGCGGATACCGCGATCTTCTATTCCATCAACAACTGCCAGCGCGGGCTGGATGGCATCGCTTTCGGCAATTTCCTCATCAAGCGGGTGGTGGATGTGCTGGGGGCGGAGCTGCGCGGCTTGAAGAATTTCGCCACCCTGTCGCCGATCCCCGGCTTCTGCCGCTGGCTGGCGGAACGCGAGCATGCCGCCGATGAAGGGTTGCTGACCGAGCCTGAAGCGGCGGCGTTGCGCAAGGCGGCCGGGGTGCCTGCGACCACCCATGCGACGGCGGCGCTGGCGCTGCTGATGGCCCGCCGCGGCTGGCCGCGGGATGCGGCGGTGACGTCGGCGCTGGAGCCGGTGCTGGTGCGACTCTGCGCGCGCTATCTGGTGATCGAGGGCGGCCGCAACCCGAAGCGGGCGCGCGATCCGGTGGGGCATTTTCATCTGTCGAACGGCGCGCGGGTCGAGCGGATCAACTGGCTGGGCGACGTATCGGTGAAGGGAATGCGCGAGAGCGCCGGGCTGATGGTGAACTACTTGTATGATCCCGGGAAGATCGAGGACCAGCATGAGGCCTATGCGGGCGAAGGGAAACGGGCCTCGGCGCCGGGGGTGCGGAAACTGCTAAAGGCCTGAGGTGGGTCGGCCAGGGCCTATATTCCGCGATGGAGTTTGAGTGGGACCAAGCGAAAAGCGCTCGGAACGTGAGCTTACGTGAGCTTGGGTTCGACGAAGCAAGTCGAGTTTTCGCAGACTGCGGTCGCATAGGCGATATTGATCACCGTGAGACTACGGCGAGGTGAGCTATTGGACGCTGGGATTGATTACACCCAGCCATCACGCAGGGTGATCCGGTAGAGGCCAGGAGAGCCCGGCACCTTGTCGAAAAGCGGCCAGCGCCTCGCGCATAGGGCAATATCGCCCACGTGTTGCCACTCTCCAGGAACATATCCATCCATGAACCTGCTCCTGCTCGAGAGGTGAAATCGATTTGACTAGCGCAGGTCGGGCGCCCGGGCCTCCGCCGCCAGCACCGCCACCGCCTCTTCCAACGAGTGCGTCTCCTGCTCCCGCCCGGGAAGCCGCCGCAGCACCAGCTTGCGCTCCTCCGCCTCGCGCCTGCCCACCACGCCCAACACCGGCACCCGCGTCTCGATGTGGTCCACCACCTTGCGATTGATCTTCTCGTTGCGGATGTCGGCTTCGGCGCGGATGCCGGCCGCCTGCAGCGCCGCCACCACCTCCAGCGCGTAGGGCGCCGCGTCGTCCACGATGGTCGCCACCACCACCTGGCGCGGCGCCAGCCACAGCGGGAACCGCCCTGCATACTGCTCGATCAGCATGCCCAGGAAGCGTTCGAAGCTGCCCAGGATGGCGCGGTGCAGCATGACGGGCCTCCGACGTGCGCCGTCCTCGGCAGTGTAGAGCGCGTCGAGCCGTTCCGGGAGCACGAAGTCGACCTGCAACGTGCCGCACTGCCAGTCGCGGCCGATGGCGTCGCGCAGCACGAATTCCAGCTTCGGGCCATAGAAGGCGCCCTCGCCGGGGTTTAGCTCATACTTAACGCCGGCGATGGCACAGGCGTCCTTCAGCGCGCCCTCGGCGCGGTCCCAGGTCGCATCGTCACCGGCGCGCGTCTCGGGCCTATCGCTGAACTTCACCCGGAAGCTGTCGAAGCCGAGGTCGCGGTAGATGTCGCTCAGCAGGGCCACGAATTTCACTGTCTCGTCGGCGATCTGGTGCTCCTCGCAGAAGATGTGCGCG
>CAXTJY010000699.1:1050-2167 GCA_964244395.1 uncultured Rhodovarius sp. | reverse complement strand
CGAGGCGGTCATCCGGTCGCGGCCGGATGGCTATACGTTGCTGATCGGCAGCCCCGGCTCCATCGTCAACGGCCCGCTGCTGATGGCCAACCCGCGCTACAACACGTCCACCGACCTGGTGCCGGTGGCGCTGCTGGGCCAGGTGACGATGATGATCATGGTTCGGCCGGAAATCCCGGCGCGGAACCTGGCGGAACTCGTGGCGTTCTCCCGCTCCCGCCCCGACGGCGTCAGCATCGGCACCTCCGGCGTCGGCGGCGCGAACCATCTGCCGCTGGAATTGTTCAAGGCGGCGACCGGCGCGAACATCCTGCATGTGCCGTTCCGCGGCGGCGGCTCCACCCTGTCCGACTTCCTCTCCGGCAGCGTGGACGGGTTGCTGATCGAATTGCCGACGGTGCTGGACATCCATCGGGAGGGGCGCGGCCGCATCCTGGGCGTCTCCGCCGCGCGGCGTTCGCCGCAGGTGCCGGAGGTCGCCACCTTCATCGAGCAAGGCATCGAGGGCTTCCTGGCCTCCTCTTTCGTCGGGCTGTTCGCGCCGGCGGGCACGCCGGAGCCGGTGCTGCGGGTGCTGCAAGCGGCGTTGGCCGAGGCGGCGGCGGATGCCGATGTGCTGGCGCGGCTGGCCAGCTTCGGCGCCGACCCGCCGACGTCGGCTGAGCTGACCACGCCCGGCTTCACGGCCTTGCTGGAGGGCGAGCGGGCCAAGGCGCGCCGAGCCATCGCCATAGGCGGGCTGCGGCCGGAATAGGCGGGCCTTCCGACGCGGCCCAGCAGGAGCCGGCGCTCAGGCCCGGCGCACGCCCCAGAACAGCGATGACCCGCCGGTCACCAGCCCGGTCAGGCTGCGCCGCCAGGCTTGCGGGGGGCGCACCAGCCCAAGCGGGATGAACGGCACTTCCTCCCACGCCACGCGCTGGATCTGCTCCGCCAGGCGCCGCGCCGTCGCGTCATCGGGCGCGTCGAACCATTCCTCGCGCAACGCTTCCAGCCGCGGCATGGTGGGCCAGCCGGACCAGCCTTGCGCGCCGTTGCCGCGCAGCGGCATTGAACTGCCGGGAACGGAGACGTCCAGCCCTTCCCAGGTGGTGCAGAAGGTGCTCCAGCCGCCGCG
>CAXTJY010000699.1:0-1040 GCA_964244395.1 uncultured Rhodovarius sp. | reverse complement strand
GCTGACCCGCCGCTGGATCTGCGTGCCCCAGTCCATCGCCGGGAAATCGACGGTGAAGCCCACCCGGCGAAACAGATCGGCTGCCACCTCCGACAGGTTCTGCAACACCGGCAGGTCCGTGGCGGACATCATGACCACGCGCTGGCCGGAATAGCCGGATGCCCGCAGCGCGGCGCGCGCCGCCTCGATGTCGCGCGGCCCCGTCAGCACCTCCAGCCCGGCGTTATTGGCCAGGGGCGTGCCGGGGGTGAACACGCCGGCCGGCACCGCGGAAAGCGCGGCATCGGTGCCGATGGCCGCATCCATGAAGGCGCGCTGATCCACCGCCGGCAGCAGCGCGCGGCGAACCGCCACATTGTCGAAAGGTGGGTGCAGGAAGTTGAAGCGCAGAACGCCCAAATTGCCGGCAGGGTTGATGACGCCGATCTCGATGTCGCGATTGCGGCGCAGCAGCGGCAACAGGTCGGGCAGGGGGGTCTCCCACCAATCCACCTCGTTGTTCTGCAGCGCCGCGCCGGCCGTCGCGGGGTCCGGCATCACCTTCCATTCGACCCGCTCGAAATTCACCACCTTGCCGCCGGCGAGGAAGCTGGTGGGCTCTGGACGCGGCGCATAGCCGGTAAATTTGTCATAGACCGCGATGTCGCCGGGGCGGAACAGGTCCTGCCGGAAGCGGAACGGGCCCGAGCCGGTGGCATCGGTGATCTGCGCGAAGGGGTCCGTGCGCGCCACCCGTTCAGGCATGATGGCGCAGATGTTGGCGGAGGGTTTCCCCAAGGCCCAGGCCAGGCCCGGCCAGGGGCGCTTGAGGCGGATGCGGATGGTCCGGTCGTCCGGCGCCGCGATCTCGTCGGCCAGCGCGTCGAGCCGCTGGCCCAGCACGTCGCGCTTCGACCAGCGGATGATCGAGGCGACGCAGTCGCGGGAACGCACCGGCTCATTGTCGTGGAAGCGCAGGCCGTCGCGCAGCGTGATGGTCCAGGTCAGGCCGTCGCTGCCGATCTCATGGCCCCGCGCCATCTGCGGCTGCACCCGATACT
>CAXTJY010000698.1:0-2171 GCA_964244395.1 uncultured Rhodovarius sp. | reverse complement strand
GTGACGACCCTGGCCGCCGTGCAGGCGGGGCGGCTGCGCGCGCTGGCCGTGGCGCTGGATGAGAGATGGCCTGCCTTGCCGGACGTTCCGACCTTCCGTGAACTCGGCATGCCGGAACTGCAGGCGTCCAGCTGGGTCGCCATGCTGGCACCTGCCGGCACGCCGGCGCCTTTGGTCGCGCGCACGGCCGCGGTGGCGCGGGAAGCGCTGGCCCTGCCCGATCTCCGCCGCCGCATCATTGAAAGCGGCGGGCTGCCGGTGGGCAGCAGCCCGGAGGAGATGGAACGCTTCCTCGGCTCCGAAATCGACACCTGGGGCGAAGTGATTCGCATGACGGGCATCAGCCTGGATTGATCGCCCTTGTCCGAGGCCCAGGCGCAGACGCGCGCGGAGGACCAGCTTGCCTTCACGCTCGACGCCAGCCTGACCCGCGCAGCCACGGGCGGTAAGGGCGACTTCGTGACCTCGATTCTCGCCACAAGGCGCGACTCGGCAATCCACCGCGCCCGGGGCAGGATAGGACGGTGCAGCTGCTCTTCCTCAACGGGCCCAACGCCAACCTCTATGGCGTGGACGCCAAAGGCACCTACGGGCGGGAGACCTTCCCCGACATCGCGGCGCGCTGCCATGCCCGGGCCGCCGCGCTGGGCGCCGAGCTGGATTTCCGGCAGAGCCAGGATGAGGGCGAGCTGATCGGCTGGATTCAGCAGGCCGGCAGCTGGGCGCAGGGCATCATCATCAACGCGGCCGGGCTGTCCTATACCTCCATCGCGCTGATGGACGCGCTGCTGGCTTTCGGCGGGCCGGTCATCGAGGTGCACATGTCCAACATTCACCGGCGGGAGCCCTTCCGGCACCGCACCTTCACCGCGAAGGCTGCCCTGGGCAGCATCTGCGGCCTCGGTCCGCTGGGCTACGAACTCGCCATCCTGGCGATGGTGCAGCATTGCCCGGCGTGATCCCCGTCGCCTTCTTCAGCGAGACGGATGACCCGGTGGCGTGGGAGCGGGCGCTGCGGGCGCATCTGCCCGAGGTCGAGGTTCGGGTGGGCGGCGCGCCGGAAGGCGTGGTGGCGGCGCTGACCTGGAAGCCGCCGGCCGGCTTCTTCGCCCCCTTCCGCGACCTTCGGCTGGTGGTCAACCTCGGCGCCGGGGTGGATGCGCTGGTCGGGCGCGATGACCTGCCGGACGTGCCGATCTGCCGCCTGAACGATCGGGGCATGGTTCAGCTCATGGTCAGCTACGTGACCCACGCGGTCACCCGGGTGGCGCGGGATTTCCATCATCTGGAGCGGGCGCAGCGGCGCGGCGAGTGGCGCTACATCCACCCCCGGGCGCTGGGCACGCATCGGGTCTCGGTGCTGGGGCTGGGGGAGCTCGGCGCGGCGGTGGCCAGCGCCCTGTCCGGTACGGGCTACAGCGTCACCGGCTGGGCGCGCTCGGCAAAATCCATTGCCGGCATTCGTTGCCTGCATGGCAGCGCCGGCTTCGCCACCGCGCTGGCCGAGGCCGACACGCTGGTGCTGCTGCTGCCGTTGACGCCGCAGACCCGTGGGCTGATCGGTGCGGCCGAACTGGCACAGCTGCCACCGGGCGCGCATGTCGTGAACGTCGCGCGTGGGGCGCTGCTCGACGAGACGGCGCTTCTCGCGGCGCTGCGCATGGGCCATGTGGCGGAGGCGACGCTCGACGTCTTCGAGACCACGCCGCTGCCGCCGGGCCATCCTTTCTGGTCGATGGAGAATGTGCGCATCACGCCGCACCTCGCCTCGATCACCGTGCCCGAGCTGGCGGCGTCCGATGTGGCGGAGAGCATCCGCCGCGTGCTGCGGGGCGAAGCGCCGTTGCACCAGGTGGAGCCGGCGAGGGGCTACTGAATTGAGTCCCGTGGCCGGCGCCACCAATGCAAGGCGTTCAGCCGGTAGAAGTCCGCGCCGGCCGCTGCCCGGGGTCGAACATCCCGCCGGGCTGGAAGGCGGCGTGGATGTAGTCGGCCAGGGCGCGCACCGCGGGGCGGTTCGCCGGGCCTGGCGCCGCGGCCAGCACCAGCCGCACCGCGGGCAGCCCAGCTTCCAGCGGCAAGGAGGTGGTGCGGCTGCCATCGATGGCGTGCGGGCTTTGCGCCTGCACGTTCTGGATCGTCCAGCCCAGGCCGTTGCCGACCAGGGCGTT
>CAXTJY010000697.1:0-2184 GCA_964244395.1 uncultured Rhodovarius sp. | reverse complement strand
GGCTTCCTGCGCCAGCCGCAGCCGCGCATCGGCTTCGGCCAGTGCACGCTCCGCCTCGCGCAGCGACGTCACATCGACATGGGCGCCACGCATGGCCAGGGCATGGCCCGCGGCGTCGCGTTCGATCTCCGCCCGCGCCGCGATCCACTTCACATGGCCTTCGCGCGTGATGATGCGATAGGTCTGGGCATATTCGGTGCCGGTGCTGCCCGGGGCCACCGCCGCCAGCATCACCCGCTCCGCCCGCTCACGATCCTCCGGATGCAGGCGCGCCAGCCAATCCTGATGGCTTTCCAGCCGGGCCACCGCCGGCAGGCCCTGCACCGCCATGTATTCGGCCGACCTGAAATTCTCGCCGCTGCGCAGGTCGATCTCGAAGCTGCCGAACAGCCCCATCCGCTCGGCCCGGCTCAGCCGCGTCTCGTTGCGCCGCGCATCGAGCCGCAACGCCAGATTCGCCCCCGCCAGCCGGCGCTGGTTGGCCCGCACCAGCAGGCTTAGGCCAAACAGGGCGAGCGTCGCGGGCACGCCGAACAGCAGGTGGGACAGCATGGTCCGCCGCCAAGCCGCGACCACCGCGCCGTAGGGGCGCAGCGCCGAGGCATAGATCGGGAAACCATCCAGCCGCCGCAACGCCACCAGCACCGAAGAACCGTCACCCCGGTTTACGCCGACATAGCGCGCCGCCCTCTCCCCTCGCGCCACCACGTCGAAGAATGGGCTGCTGGGGGCGATGGGCATGATCGTGGAATGCGGCCCCAATGTTCGGGCGATCGTCTCTCCGCTCTCGCGGACGAGGCCGACATAATCCGGCGCGACCGCCAGCCGCCGCATGTTCGCGGCCAGCAAATCGGGGCTGACGGAGACCAACACCACACCCTCGAACCCGTTCGCATCCGGCGGATCGCCGGTCCGGGGCCGGGCCACCACGAACTGGAGGCGGCCGGTGTCCCGGCCGACGAACAGCGGCGTGACATAGGCGGCCGGCCGGCCGGCCGGCGCCAGCGCCTGAAAATAGCCGCGCCCAGCCAGGGCGGCGCGCGGCACCGGAAAGGCCAGAGAACCCACCAGGGCCACGCCATGGCGGTCGAGCACGAAGGACGACGCGGCCGATCGGGCTTCCGCCAGCTGGCGCGCCAATTCCTGGTGCAGCGCCTCCTCCTGGTCGCGGATCTGCGCGTCGGTCAGGCCGCGAAGCCGGTCATCGACCCGGGCCGCGACGACCATGTAACCCTCCAGCGCCCGGTCGCCGTATTCGGCGGCGGCCTCGGCGCTGCGGACCATCTGCGAGAATGCTTCGGCCAGCGCATCCCGCCAGGTCAGCCAGGAGACGATGACCAGCATTGTCGCGGGCACCAGCAGGGCGGCCGCGGGAAGCCATTGGGCGAGCCGTCCGCGCCACCCCGGTGCACGGGGAGAAACGCGGATTTCCGGTTTGTCGCCCTCAGCGTCCACGCGCCCGCCTAGACCGCCCGCGCCCGCAGGCGGATGAGCGCGAGCACCGCATCGATGGTCGGCGTCGGCAGCTGTACGATCCGTCCCAACTCGGCCACGGCGCCGACCAGCGCCTCATATTCCATGGGTCGGCCGCGCTCGAGGTCCTGCAGCATCGACGTCTTGTGGGCGCCCACCGCACCGCCGCCCTCGATCCGCTTGTCGACGCCGATGGGGAACTTCACCCCCAGCTTCTCGGCCACCGCCTGGGCCTCCAGCATCATCGCGCGAATGACGGCGCGGGTGCCATCGTCACGGACCATGTCCTCCAGCGTGGCGAGGGTCAGCGCCGAAATCGGGTTGAAGCTGAGGTTGCCCCATAGCTTCACCCAGATCTCGTCGCGGATGCGCGAGCGGATCGGCGCCTTGAGACCGGCTGCGATGAACGCTTCGGAGAGGCGAGTGACACGCTCGCTGCGGCTCCCGTCGGGCTCGCCCAGGGTGAAGCGATCGCCCTCCAGGAGTTCGATCACCCCGGGCTCCGGCACCTCGGCGGCGGGGTAGACGACGCAGCCGATGGCGCGTGCCGGACCCCAGACGTTCCATTGCACGTCGTCGGGGTCGATGCTGCGCACCCGCATGTCCCGGAACGGGCCTTCGAGGCCATGGAAATACCACCAGGGCACGCCGTTCACCGCCATCACCACGGCGGTGTCGGGGCCGATCAGTGGCGCCATGGCAGGGACGGCG
>CAXTJY010000696.1:0-2184 GCA_964244395.1 uncultured Rhodovarius sp. | reverse complement strand
CCAGCCCGGCTTCTCGGCCGGTCACCAGCCCGGTGACGGGGGCAGCCAGGCGGGCCTGCGCGTCACGCAGCGAGGTGACCCCCGTGCCGAAATCGCAGTATGGCCGCTGCGCCGCGGCGGGCGCTGCCAGGGCCAGCATCATCAGCCACCACATGCGGCGATGGCCTCCCGCATGTGGGGCGGGACGGGGGCGGTGGCCTCGATGCCGGGCAGGGCGATGTGGCGGGCGAGAAGCTGCATCATGCCGGCGCCGCCGCCGTAGCGCGCGTCGCCCAGGATGGGGTGGCCGAGATGCGCGGCGTGGACGCGCAGCTGGTGGGTCCGACCGGTGCTGGGGCGGAACTCGACCCAGGTGAAGCCGGGCGCGTAGCCAAGGGCGCGCCATTCGCTCGTGGCCGCCTGCCCCGCCGGGTCCACCACCATGCGCCAGCCATCGCGCGCCGTGCTGATCTTGCGGAGCGGCGCGTCGATGGTGCCGGCGCCGCCAAGGGCGCCGGTCAGGACCGCCCAATAGGTCTTGCGCGCCCGCCCCGCGGCGAAATGGCCGCCGAGCTCGGCCAGCGCCGGCTTCGTCCTCCCCAGCACCAGGCAGCCGGCGGTGTCCTGGTCCAGCCGGTGCGCCGGCTGGGGCACGTGCCGCCGGCCCATCTGCAGCCCGGGCAGCATCCCCTCCAGGCTGGGGCCGTTCGCCTTGCTGACGGGCAGCCCGGCCGGCTTGTCGATGACCAGAGCGGCGTCGGACTGGAACAGGATGGTCAGCACGGCGGGTGCCGCTGGATGGCAAAGCCCTCATCCTCTCCGGGTGGATGGAAGTACGCCATGAAGCTTACGTATTCCGCCTCGCTTACCACGAACTCATGCGTTCCGGCGGCGTTGCGCTGCGCCAGTCGGCGCCGGCACTCCGCGTCCTCGGCCTCCAGCAGGTGCAGCACATGCGTCGCCCCCGCCGGGTCGATCAGCCCGCGCATCCAGCGCCGCGCCTGGAGGTCGTTGGCCTGGAAATCCAGCACCACGGACAGGCCTTGCCGTAGCAGGGCGACGACATGCGGTCCCATCACCGTCCGCAGGCGTGCCGCACGAACGCCGTAATCCTCGACGCTGCGCAGTTCACCCGGCCACAGCGCGGCGTTCCAGGCATCCTCTCGGATCAGCACCGTGCCCGGCGCTTCGGCCAGCCGGGTCGCCAACGTGGACTTGCCCGCGGCGATCCTGCCGCAGAACAGGTGCAGGACCGGCCTGGTCACGCCAGCTTCTGCGTGGTTTCCATCCACGAGAAATAGAGGGCTCGCGCGCGGCTCGCCAACGGCCCGATCTGCATGTCCCGCCCGTTGTAGCGGGTGCAAGGCGCCACCTTGGCGTAGTTGCCGGTGGAGAAGATTTCGTCGGCGTCTTCCAGCTCACCCACGCTCACCGTGCGCTCCTCGAACGGCACACCGTGCTCGGTGAACAGCGCCATGACTCGTCTGCGCGTGATGCCGGCCAGGAAGGTGTGGTTGGCGGTGGGCGTCACCGCCACGCCGTTCCGCGCAAACCAGAGGTTGGCGGCAGTGAACTCCGCGATGTTGCCGGCCGGATCGCACATCACCGCCGCATCGGCGCCGCGCTCGGCGGCCCAGGTATTGGCCCGGGCACCGTTGGGGTAGAGGCAGCTCGCCTTCGCATCGGTCGGCGCCATGTCCAGCGCGGCGCGCCGATAAGGCGCCAACATGGCCGAGAAGCCGCTCCAGGCCGGCAGCGGGGTGTCGTAGATGGCGAGGATGAAATCGGTGCTGCTGGGGTCCGGCCGCGCCGCGCCCAACCCGCGCCGCACGAAGAACATCGGCCGAACGTACAGCTCAGCTTCCGGCCCCATGCGGCGAATGCCCTCCCGGCACAGCGCCTCGATCTCCTCCGCAGTCTTGGTCGGCTGCATTCCCAGCGCGCGGGCCGAGCGCAGGCAGCGGGCGCAGTGCAGGTCGAGATCGGGCGCAAAGCCGCGCAGGGCTCGCGCGCCGTCGAAGATGACCGAACCCAGCCAGAAGGCGTGGTCCATCGGTCCCAGCACCTTCGGCTCCTCGGTGAACCACTCGCCGCCATACCAGAACACGCCGGCCATCATCCGCTCCGTTTGTTGGTTGCGGCTTCATTGCCATGGCCGGGCGCCCGGTTAAACTGCCTGCCAACAGGAGGAAGCCGAATGACCAT
>CAXTJY010000695.1:1825-2193 GCA_964244395.1 uncultured Rhodovarius sp. | reverse complement strand
GGCGGACACGGCCTGGCGAGTGTGGCTGGACGCGGTGCAGGAGTTGCTGACGCGAGCGGGGTAGGAGGCGCTTGCGGCCGGAGGAGGGCTTTGCCCTCCCCCGGGCGGCCGGCGCATTCCACCCCAGCCCCATGCCGGCTACACCCTGCCCCATGATCATGCTCACGCCCGGCCCGGTCCAGACCGATCCTCGCACCCGCGCTGCCATGGCGCAGGACATCGCCCCTTGGGACAATGATTTCCGGGCTGTCTATGCCCGGATTCGCGAGCGGGTGCTGGCGTTGGCCGGCGGCGAGGCCGAAACCCATGCCTGCCTGCCGTTGCAGGGTGCCGGGCATTTCGCGGTCGAGGCGGCTGTGCGTTCCATC
>CAXTJY010000695.1:619-1815 GCA_964244395.1 uncultured Rhodovarius sp. | reverse complement strand
GGCAGGGCGATCATCGTTCCGATGAACGGCGCCTATGCCGAACGAATCATGCTGCTGGCGCGGGGCGCGGGGCGAATCGCGCACTCCTGGCCGCTGCCGGAGACGCGCGGCATCACCGCCGCCGATGTCGGGGCTGCCTTCGCCGCGCACCCTGAGGCCACCCACCTGGCGATGGTGCAGAGCGAGACCGGCACCGGCATCGTCAACCGGCCGGAGGTCGTGGGGCCGGTGCTGCGGCGGCTGGGCAAGCGTTTGATCCTGGATGCGGTGTCGGCCTTCGGCGCCCTGCCCTTCTCGATGGCGGACAATCCTGAATGCGATGCCATGGTCTTCACCTCCAACAAGTGCCTTGAGGGACTGCCGGGCATCGCCTTCTGCGTCGCGCGGACCGGGTCGCTGGCGGCGGGCCGGGCGGATTCCTGGAGCCTGGATTTGTGCGAGATCTGGCAACTGGCGCTACGCAGCGGCTGGGGCAGTTTCCGTTTCACGCCGCCGGTGCAGGCGCTGGCGGCCTTCGCCGTGGCGCTGGATTTGTTCGACGCGGAGGGCGGCCAGCCGGCCCGGCTGGCGCGCTACGGCCGCAACATGCGCATCCTGTATGAGGGCGCGCTGGCGCTAGGCCTGCGGCCGGTGCTGGACCAGGCGGAACAGGGGCCGATCATCGTCACCTTGCACCAGCCGCCCGGCTTCGACCTGCAAGGCTTCGTCGATGCCCTGAAGGCTGATGGCGTGTTGATCAGCAATTTCCACACGACGAAGGCGCCGACCATCCGCATCGGCTGCATCGGCGCCGTCAGCAACGATGAGATGCGCCGCGCGGTGGCGGTGATGGGTGAGGTGCTGGGCGCCATTCAGGTCGCAGCCTGATGCTGGCCAGCATGACCGGCTTCGCCCGCGACAGCGGCGCCCTGCCGGACGGCACGCAATTCGTGTGGGAGCTGCGCAGCGTCAACGGCCGTGGGCTGGATGTGCGGCTGCGGCTGCCGGCGGGGCTGGACGCGCTGGAGGCGCCGATCCGCGAGGCGGCCGGCAAGCGCCTGAAGCGCGGCAATATCCAGGCAGGCCTGCAACTGAAGCAGGAGCAACGTCCGGCCCTGGCGCTGGACGAGATCCCCAACCTCCATGTCACCGGCGTGCGCGAAGATTCGCGCCAAGTCGTGATGCGCGATCTCGCGAATCGACCCGGTGTCGACCAT
>CAXTJY010000695.1:0-609 GCA_964244395.1 uncultured Rhodovarius sp. | reverse complement strand
GCGCTGGACGAGGCGATGCTGGACCGGATGGTCGCGCTGGCGCTGGAGGTCGCGCGGAAGATCCCGGGGGCGGCGCCGCCGCGGGCAGAGGCGCTTCTGTCGTTGCCCGGGGTGATCCGGGCCGAGATCCCGGAGGCGGACGAGGCCGCGCTGGCGGCGCGGCAGGCCGTCGTGCTGGCCGGGTTTCAGCGCGCCCTGGCCGGGCTGGCGGCGGCGCGGGCCGAGGAGGGCGCGCGGCTGCACGCCATCCTGACCACGCTGCTGGACGAGATCGAGGCGCTGTGTGCCCGGGCGGCACGCGAAGCGGCGGACCAGCCGGCGGCGCAGCGAGCCCGGCTGATGGAGAACCTGGCCGGCTTGCTGGATGGCGACGCCCGGGCCCGCATCCCGGAAGAACGCCTGGCGCAGGAGGTGGCGATGCTGGCCCAGCGCAGCGACGTGCGCGAGGAGCTGGACCGGCTGGCCGCCCACTTGGGCGCCGCCCGGGCGCTGCTGGCGGCGGGGGACGGTGCCGGCCGCAAGCTGGATTTCCTGACGCAGGAATTCGTCCGCGAGGCCAATACCCTGTGCAGCAAATCGGCCAGCGTGGCGCTGACGCGCAGCGGGTTG
>CAXTJY010000694.1:0-2196 GCA_964244395.1 uncultured Rhodovarius sp. | reverse complement strand
CGGCAAATCCGGTTCGCCAAGCCCGAAATTTATCGAACCCGGCAAAGCGCGGTTTAGAATGGCTTGACGACGACCAGCACGACGATGAGCGCCAACATCAGTGCCGGCACCTCGTTGAGCATCCGCAGGCTCTTGTCCGCCAGCCTGATCTCGCCGCGCGCCAGCTTCCTGCCATAACCGACCGCCCAGCCATGGTATGCCGACAGCGCCAGCACGAAGAGCAGCTTGGCGTGGAGCCAGCCTTCCTGAAAATGCTGGCCAATCACCGCCAGCGACAGCCCCAGGATCCAGACCAGCGCCATCGCCGGGGTGAGGATGATCTTGCGCAGCTTGGCCTCGCGATCGACCCACACCGCCGCCTCCGCCGCATTGCCGGCACGCAGCGCCTCCTGGTGATAGACCAGATAACGCGGCAGCATGAACAGCCCGGCCATCCAGAACACGACGAAGATGATGTGCGCCGCCAGGAACCATTGATACGCCACGACCAGCCTCTCGATCATCCGCGCACCCGCGCCAACAGTTGTTCGACATGCTCTATCGGCGTGAACTGGCCGATGCCATGGCCAAGGTTGAAGACGAGCGGGCGATCGGGAAACGCCGCCTGCACGCGGTCGATACCGTCGTCGAGCGCAGCACCACCGGTCAGCAGCGCCAGTGGATCGAGATTGCCCTGCACCGGCATGCCCTTTGGCAGCACCGCATTCGCCCAGACCGGATCGAGCGTCTCGTCCAGCCCGATCGCATCCGGTTTCACGCCGGCTGCATAATCGACCAGCTTCGCGCCCGCACCCTTGGGAAAGCCGATGATCGGCGTGCCGGGGCATCGCTCGCGTAATCGCGCGACGATCTCCGCGTTTGGCCGGATCACCCAGCGCTCGAACTGTGCGGGCGACAGGCTGCCCGCCCAGCTGTCGAACAACTGCACCGCCTCGACACCGCTCTCGATCTGGCCGGCGAGATAGGTGACGGTAACGTCGACGATCGCGTCGACGATCCGCGCGAACGCCGCCTCGTCGCGATAGGCGAAGGCGCGGGTCTCGGCATGGTCTTTGGACCCCTGCCCTGCCACCATATAGGTCGCGACCGTCCACGGTGACCCGGCAAAGCCCAGGAAGGTGGTCTGGGGCGGCAGAGCGGTCGCCACCCGCCGGCAGGTGGCATAGACCGGATCGAGCCGCTCAGGGACCGCGTGGAGGCCTTCCAGCGAGTGATCAACCAGCGGCGGGGCCAGCCGCGGCCCCTCCCCCGGCCCGAAGGTCAGATCCTGACCGAGCGCCCAGGGCACCATCAGGATGTCGGAGAACAGGATCGCGCCGTCGAAGCCGAACCGCCGGATCGGCTGGATTGTCACCTCGGCCGCCGCGTCCGGATCGGTTGCGAGCGCCAGGAAGCCGCCTTTCTCCGCCCGCAACGCACGATACTCCGGCAGATACCGTCCCGCCTGGCGCATCAGCCAGACCGGCGGGATTGCCTGTCGCTCACCCTTTAGGGTCGCGAGCAATGGCTTGGGGGTGGTCACGTCCGGCAAAAGGCCATCCTTCTTCCAATAAGAAGATTCTAAAATAGGGATGTTGATGAGGTTGGCGCGTTGGCAATGGGGATTAGGCATCCGCCCCGGTTTTGCCAACAGCTTGACGATAGCCGCCTCACGGCGGGCGGTGGATTCGCCGAAGCTGCCCCCGTTATCCACAGCCTGTGGGCAGAACCATTCCCTGTTGGCGGGATTGTGGGCGGAATGGCGGTTGTCCACCGCATCCGGCTCGCTTGGCGGGCCTGCCGGGTTACGCTACCTTCCGTCCCGATGTTATCCACACTTCGGTCCCGCCCGGCCTGATGCGGCTCCACCTCCACCTCCTGTCCGACTCCACCGGCGAGACGCTGGAGAATATCGCCAAGGCGGCGCTCGCCCAATATGACGATGTCGAGACCGTCCGCCATTTCTGGCCGATGGTCCGTACCGAGAGCCACCTCGAACGCATCTGTCAGGAGATTGCCCAAAACCCGGGGCTGGTGATCTTCACGTTGGTCAACCCCACCACCCGGCGCATCCTCGAAAACCGGTGCCGCGAGATGGGCCTGCCCGCCGTCGCGCCGCTCGATATCGTCAACGACGCGCTGTCGGGGATGCTCGGCCAGACCGCCAAGGCGCGACCCGGGCGCCAGCACGTCCTCGACGCCGCCTATTTCGCGCGG
>CAXTJY010000693.1:0-2211 GCA_964244395.1 uncultured Rhodovarius sp. | reverse complement strand
CACCAAAGACCAGGATGGCGGAGCCGAACGCGCCGAGCTGGGTGTTGCCGCCGGCCGAATTGAAGGACAGGTCGGCATAGCTTATGCCGGAGCCGCGGAAGTCGATCTTCGCCGCGCCCTGCGCGAAGCCTGAGATCTGGTCATGGCCGAAGCCCGGCGCCTGATAGACGAAGAAGTCGGCGCCGCCTCCGCTGTACAGCACGTCGTCGCCGGCTTCGCCGCGGAAGAGGTCGGCGAAGGCGCTTCCGAAGATCGTGTCGTTGCCCGCGCCGCCGACCAGGTAGGCATTGCCCGCGGGATTGCCGACGATGACGTTGTCGGTCGCGTTGCCGGCGATGCTGTTGGCGAGGCCCGACAGATTGGCGCGCTCGACTTCCGCGGGCAGCGTCCAGCCGTTGATGGCCACCCAGGCGGTGTCGTAGCCCTGGCCCGCGAGTTCGACGATGGTCGTCGCATTGTCGAGCACGATGTACTGATCGTTGCCGGTGCCGCCGACATATTGGTCCGCGCCGCCCTGGCCGCGCATGATGTCATCGCCCGCGCCGCCGGTCAGCGTATCGGCGAAGCCGCTGCCCCACAGGATGTCGCCGCCGCCGCCGCCGTCGATGGAACTTGCGGCCGTGGGGTTGGCGACGATCTGCTCGTCAGTGCTGCTGCCCGCTACCCGGGTCGCGGTGCCGCCGAGGCGGGTGATCTCGATATTCGCGCCGATCAGATAGCCATCCACCGTGACCCAGGCGGTGTCGATGCCTTCGTCGACGTTCTCGATCAGCGTGGTGCCGAGCTTGCTGACGACGAACTGGTCATTGCCGGTGCCGCCGCGCCAGGTGCCGGCGCCGGACTGGCCCCGGATGATGTCGTCCCCGCCGCCGCCGTCCAGCGCATTGTCCAGCGCGCTGCCCCACAGCACATCGTCGCCCAACCCGCCGTGCAGGGTGGAGGCCAGGCCTGGGTTGGCCACCAGCTGCACGGCGGTGGCGCCGCCATTCACCGCGGCTCCGGTGCCGTAGAGCCGGGCGATTTCAATGTCGGCACCCAAGGTCGGCGCCGCGGCCGAGGTGACCCAGGCGGTGTCGAGGCCTTCGCCGGCATTTTCCTGGCTCACGTCGCCTGCGCTGTCGAGGAAGAACTGGTCGTCGCCCGGGCCACCCGTCAGCGTATCGTTGCCCAGCCCACCATCCAGCGTGTCGTCGCCGCCCCCGCCGCCCAGGACGTTGGCCAGCCGGTTGCCGATCAGCCAGTCGGCCGCCGCGCCGCCGATGGCGTTCTCGATCATCGCGCCGTAGGCGATGGCGACGTTCTCGCGCCCGTCATAGCTGGGCGTGGGCGCGGCGGTGGCAAAAACCGGCATGTCCACCCGCTTCTGCGCCTCCGTGGCGCGGATGCCGATCGAGCTGAAAGTCCCGTCGTTCAGGTTAATGAAATTGCCGAAGCTCTGGTTCGAGGCGTCGATCGTGTCGGTGCCGCCGGCGTCCCAGATGGTCATCAGGATTTCGGCATGATCGGCCCAGGCGTAGCTGTCGTTGCCGGCGCGCGTCGACGTGTTGGAGCCGTACAGCTCCTGCGCGGCATAGACATCGTAGAGCATCGGCGTGGTCGGGCGGATGTCCCGCGTAGTCCAGGAATAGCCGCCGCCGCCGGTGTCCGTCACATCCACCATGCCGGTGTTGGGCGCCAGCGTGTAGGACATGATGGAGTAGCGCAGGTTGTCGGTCGCGGCGGGGAGCGCCACCGGCGTCTCGAACGGGTGCTTGAGACCGATGGCGTGGCCGATCTCGTGCAGGGCGGTATGGTAGCCATAGGTGCCGGGCCCCATGTCCAGTAGGCCGGCGCCGTTGGCGATGAAGATGTCGCCGCCCAGGGCGACGGGCGTCACCGCGGTGATGGTGCCGGTGCCGTCGTAGCTGTAGCCGAAGCTGGGATAATAGGCGTAGCCGCCGGAGCTGCCCTGGTCGCTGCGCCCTATGCGGATGTCGGCGCCCGGCGCGGCGGCCTCGGCAAAGGCGATGTTGCCGACCGTGGACCAGGCCCCGAAGGCCGCGCGCATCCCCGCCTGCTGCCCCGCGGTGAGCGGCTGGAAGTTGCTGACGCTCCAGTCTGGCATGTTGGCGGCGGCAAAACCGAAGGTCACGCTGGCGGCAGTGCCCATGCCGCCCGGGCTGGCGATGGGGCTACCCAAGGCGGCCGGGAAATTCCAGCGCGCGGTGTCCT
>CAXTJY010000692.1:0-2216 GCA_964244395.1 uncultured Rhodovarius sp. | reverse complement strand
CCTGGCCTATCAGGGCATCCTGGGCATGGCCTACAACCTGGGCGCCATCATGCCCGGCTTGGCCCTGACCGCTGAGTACCGCTACTACGGCGTGCTCGACACTCGCCAGCGCTTCACCACCGCCGGTGTCGTCGGCCCGGCCGCTGGTCGCCTCGAGCCGTCGAACATGAACCACAGCGCCTTGATCGGCCTGCGTTACAACTTCGGCGTCGCACCGGCCCCGGTCGCCGCCGTCGTTCCGCCGGCGCCCGTGCAGCAGGGCATCGCCCGCACCTACCTGGTGTTCTTCGACTGGAACCGTGCGGACCTGACGCCGCGCGCCCGTGAGATCATCAGCGAGGCGGCATCCGCCAGCCGCACCGCCGCCGTGACTCGCCTGGAAGTCTCCGGCCACGCCGACCGCTCCGGCACGCCGGCGTACAACCAGCGCCTGTCGCAGCGCCGGGCCGAGGCTGTCGCCGCCGACCTGGTGAGCAAGGGCGTGAGCCGCGGTGCCATCAGCATCCAGGCGTTCGGCGAGAGCCGCCCGCTGGTGCCGACCGCCGACGGTGTGCGCGAGCCGCAGAACCGCCGCGTGGAAATCGTCCTGCGCTAAGCAGGCCGAGCCACTCGGTTCAGACTGGAGAGGCCGCCCTTCGGGGCGGCCTTTTCTTTTGGGAGGGTGCCATCATGAAACAGGCTGAGGCCTATCAGCAGTTTCTGGCGTTGCATCAGTGCGCCGAGGCCTTCGTCATGCCCAATCCGTGGGACGGCATGTCCGCCTTGCTGATGAAGCGTGAGGGCTTCGCGGCCATCGCGTCCACATCGCTGGGCATCGCCTTCGCCGCCGGCCTGCCGGATGCGCGGGCGGCCATCAGCCGCGAAGACGCCATCGCCAACGCATCGCTCATGGGGCGGCTGACGGGTTTGCCAGTGAATGGTGACCTGGAGGATGGCTTCGGCCCGTCACCCGAGAGTTGCGCGGCGACGGTCGAAGCAGCCATCGCAGGCGGCCTGGCTGGGCTTGGCATCGAAGACACCACGGCCGACCCCACGAAGCCCATCCATGATTTCGACGCGGCCGTGGCCCGCATGCGGGCGGCCGTGGCCGCAGCCCGCGGCCGCATCGTGCTGACCGCGCGGACCGACAACTACCTGTGCGGCCGGCCAGACCTCGACGACACCATTCGCCGCCTCGTGGCTTTCGCCGAATTGGGTGCCGATGTGCTCTACGCCCCTGGCCTCCCGGACGAAGCGTCCATCGCAGCGGTGGTGAGGGCGGTGGCGCCCCGGCCGGTCAATGTCGTGGTCGGTCCTCGGGGTGGCGCCGTGTCGGTGGCTGCCCTTTCCGGGCTGGGCGTGAAGCGCATTTCGCTGGGCGGGGCGCTGTATCGCCATTGCATGGGCGCCCTGGTGGACGCAGCCGGCCACATGCGCGCGGGCGACCTCTCCTTTTCAGGCAAGGCGCCGACCACCGCCAGCCTCAACGCCCTGCTGCCGAAGACTTGACGCCGGGCGGGCCGTTCGGCGAGATGGTGCCGGGAACCGCCGGTCCTCTTGAAAGGGCCCTCATGCCAAAGATTCAACGCCGCGCCCTTCTGGGCGCCACCGCCATACTCGGGCTCGCCACGCCGGCCCTGGCTTTCCCCGACCGGACCCTTCGCATCATTTCGGGTTTCCCACCGGGCGGGCTGAACGACATCATCGCCCGCGCGCTGGCGCAGCCGCTGACGTCCGAACTGGGCCAGTCCGTCGTGGTGGAGAACCGTGGCGGCGCCGGTGGCAGCGTGGGCGCCACTGCGGCCGCGCGCGCCGCGCCGGACGGGCACACGCTGTGGATGGGAATCGTCGATACCCAGGCCATCAACCCCTACGCCTACCGCAACCTGCAGTATGATCCGGACCGCGATTTCGCGCCGATCAGCATGGTCGGGCGCTTTCCTTTCGCGCTGGTGGTCGGCCCGTCCAAACCGAATATCCGCACCTTCCCGGAGCTGATGGCCGCCGCACGCCCCGATCCGGAAGCCATCACCTACGCCAGCTGGGGCGTCGCCAGCACGCCGCACCTGGCGATGGAGCGCATTCTGGCGCAGCAGGGCGTGCGCATGCTGCACGTCCCCTTCACCGGTCAGGCGCCGGCCATGCAGGCCATCCTGGCGGGCCAGGTCGACTGCTTCCCATTGCCCGCCGGTGGCGCCGAAAGCCTGACGCGCGATGGCCGCAGCCGGGCGGTGGCG
>CAXTJY010000691.1:0-2218 GCA_964244395.1 uncultured Rhodovarius sp. | reverse complement strand
CTGACGGCGGCTCGCGCGCTGGGCGCTCCGGTGGCGGACGGTGGTGGAATGGCGGTGTTTCAGGCGGTGGACGCGTTCCGCCACTTCACGGGGCGGGAGCCGGACGCGGCGCGGATGCGGGCTTGGTTTCTTCAGGCCCCGACGTAACGCTCCACCACCTCGACCAGCATCGCCCGCTGCCGCTTCATGACTTGCGCGGCGGTCAGGTCCTGGCCGAAAAGCCTGTTCAGCGTGTGGCGGTTGGACACGCGATGAAAACTGACGCCGTTGATCAGCATGTGCAGGTCGAGCGGCTCGATCCCGGCGCGGAACACCCCCTCCGCCGCGCCGCGCTCCAGCAGCGCCCGTAGCTCCGACAATACGCCGGAACTGCGAGTGACGATGCCCGGCAGCAGGTCCAGATGCCGCGCCGAATGAATGTTTTCCACCGCGACGAGGCGCACGAATTCGGGGTGCGCCGCGTGGTAGTCGAAGGTGGTTTCCACCAGCCGGCGCAGCGCCTGCGTCGGCGGCAGGGACGCCGGCTCCAGCGCCGCCTCGGCGTCGCGAATGCCGCCGTACAGCTCTTCCAGCACGGTGGCATAAAGCTGCTCCTTGCCGCCGAAATAATAGTAGATCATTCGCTTGGTGGTGGCGGTGCGGGCGGCGATCTCGTCCACCCGGGCGCCGCTCAGGCCCTTATCGGCGAATTCGGCGATGGCAGCGTCGATGATCGCGCGGCGCGTCTGCTCAGGGGCGCGTCGGCGTTTCTCCATCCGCCATTCATGTCCGAACCAGGTGGTTCAGGCCAGACCCAATCGTCGGGCCAGGGCGCGATACATCTCGACCTGATCGCCAATGAAGCCGCGGGTGGCGGCCGGGTCCAGAACGCGGGGCCGGCTGCCGAAACGGGCCGTCTCTTCCAGCCAGGCGGGGTCCTGCGCCAGGCGGGCCAGCACATCCGCCCACAGCGCCACGATCCCGGGCGGCAGGTGGGGTGGTCCGGCCAGCGCGCTCCAGCCTACCAGCGCCTCCAAGGCCGGGTAGCCGGCATCGCGCATCAGCGGCACCCCCGTCAGAGCGCCGGGCAGCGGGGCGGTGCCGGAGACGGCAAGCGCACGCAACCGCCCCTCGCGCAGCGGCCCCGACAGCTCCGGCAGGTTGTTGCCGATGAAATCCACCTGCCCATCCAGCAGTGCCGCCACCGCATCGGCGCCGCCGCGCAGCACCACCGCCGTGCCGGCATCCAGCTCCAGCCCCGCCGCTACGAAGAACTGCCGGACTCCCAGATCAAGAATGGTGGCAGGGCCAGAAGTGGCAAAGCGCAGCCGGCCCGGCGCGTCACGCAGGCCATTGGCCAGCGCCTCCAGGTTGGCCCAGGGCGCATCGGCCCGCACGGCAAGGAGATAGGGGTTCTCGTCCAGCAGGCCCAGAAAGGTGAAGTCGTCCCAGCCGAAGGCCGTGCGGGTGTCGGTGGCGGGCAGGATGGCCGACGAGCCGACACGGGCCAGCAGCAGCGTCCGGCCGTCGGCCGTCGCCCGCGCCACGGATTGGGTGCCGACCGCGCCCGAGGCACCGGCGCGGTTCTCGACGGTGATGCGCCAGGGTTCGGGCAGCATTCGCTGAGCGTGGCTGGCCAGAATGCGCGCGGTGATGTCGGCCGAGCCCCCGGGCGAGAACGGGACGACCAGGGTGATGGCGTGCGCAGGCTGCGCCAGCGCGGGCATGGCCCCCGCCATCATCGCCGCCAGGTCACGCCGGTTCAGCCGCATCACCTCGCCTTTCGGCACCCCGTGCCGCGTCGCAGCTTGCGCCTGCCACGTCTCGACCGTAACCCCGCCGGGCGCCCTGGGTTGCCACTGCTCTTCACGCCATGCTACCGAAGATTTCATGATGACCGAGCAAGCGCCGTGGGACCATGATGGCCCGCGCATCCCGGCCCTCCGACCCGGCAGCCTGGAACCGCCCGTAGCCCCCCGCGGTGCGGCCGTGGTCGCGCTGGCGGCGTTGCTGCTCGGTGGTTCGGCCCTGGTGGCGGAGGCCCGGATCGGCCAATCCGCCCGGGCGCCGGTGGTGCGGCACGCCGCGCAGCGCCCGGCCGCGCAGCGGGTGGTTCGGGCCCAGGCCGGGCGACGGCACCATGCCCGGGCGCATCGGCGCGGCCAGCGCGCCAGCCGTCTGGCCAACGCTGCCTACAGCTCCTCCTACGTTCCCGTCGCCATCGGCAGCCTGGCTGCCG
>CAXTJY010000690.1:0-2228 GCA_964244395.1 uncultured Rhodovarius sp. | reverse complement strand
CGAGAGCATGCGCGAGGTCGAGTCGAGCGGATCAACCGCCGGGTAGATGCCCTTTTCGGCGATGGAGCGAGACAGCACGGTCGTGGCGTCGAGATGGGCGAAGGACGTGGCCGGCGCCGGGTCGGTCAGGTCGTCGGCCGGCACGTAGATGGCCTGCACCGAGGTGATGGAGCCCTTCTTGGTGCTGGTAATCCGCTCCTGCAGCGCGCCCATGTCGGTCGCCAGGGTGGGCTGGTAGCCCACGGCGGAGGGGATGCGGCCGAGCAGCGCGGACACTTCGGCGCCGGCCTGGGTGAAGCGGAAGATGTTGTCGATGAAGAACAGCACGTCCTGGCCCTGCTCGTCGCGGAAGTATTCGGCGATGGACAGGCCGGACAGCGCCACGCGGGCGCGGGCACCCGGCGGCTCGTTCATCTGGCCGTAGACCAGGGCGACCTTGGAGCCTTCGGTGTTGCCGTCATTCAGCTTGATGACGCCGGCATCGACCATCTCGTGGTACAGGTCGTTGCCCTCGCGGGTGCGCTCGCCCACGCCGGCGAACACGGACACGCCGCCATGGCCCTTGGCGATGTTGTTGATCAGCTCCTGGATGGTCACCGTCTTGCCCACGCCGGCGCCGCCGAACAGGCCGATCTTGCCGCCCTTGATGTAGGGCGCCAGCAGGTCGATGACCTTGATGCCGGTGACCAGGATTTCGGCGCTGGTCGCCTGATCCTCGAAGGAGGGCGCGGCGCGGTGGATGGTGTAGGTCTTGTCGTGCGGCACGGGGCCACGCTCGTCGATCGGCTCGCCGATGACGTTCATGATGCGGCCCAGCGTACCGGCGCCGACGGGGACGGAGATGCCCACGCCGGTGTCGGTCACTTCGGAGCCGCGAACCAGGCCGTCGGTCGTGTCCATGGCGATGGTGCGCACGGTGCGTTCGCCGAGATGCTGCGCCACTTCCAGGATCAGGGTGCGGTCACCGATCTTCACGCTCAGCGCGTTCAGCATCTCGGGCAGTTCCTCGGGGAACTGCACGTCCACCACGGCGCCCAGCACCTGGGTGATCTTGCCGACATTGTTCTTCATGATTGTGCTCCTTGTCCCGAGCTGGCTCGCGCCTCGCCCAGGAATTCCATAGTGGCCCAGAGATAGCCGAACGAAAGCCCGGCGGTGATCAGCACGGCGAGGATGCCGAGCACTGGCGATTGCAGGCCCAGCAAATTGGTCGTTCCCTCGAATCCGGGGGTGTGGCTGCCATGCGCCCAGGTCATGTACTGGTCGTATGGCGTTTCAAAATAGCCGTGGCTAAAGGTGGCGAAGGCGAAGACCAGAGCCGTCGGCACCGCCCGCAGCCAGCTGCCGCGCGGCAGCAGGAAGGCCAATAGCGTCAACGGGTAAGCCACCAGGCTGTAGGTCAACGGCGTGACCTGCGGCACGAAAGGCCAGCCGCTGTGATCCACCCGCAGCACGTGGTCGACGTGATGCAGGAAGCCGATCGACACCGCGCCCAGCAGGACCTTCTCGCCCGAGGTCAGCACCATGCGTCAGACCGCCTCGGCACCGGAGATGATCTCGATCAGCTCGCTCGTGATGTTGGCCTGGCGGGTGCGGTTGTAGTTCAGCGTCAGCTTCTTGATCATCTCGCCCGCGTTGCGGGTGGCGTTGTCCATCGCGTTCATCTGGCTGCCATAGAAGCCGGCGGCGGATTCGAGCAGAGCTCGGTAGACCTGGATGGCCAGGTTCTGCGGCAACAACGCGGCGAGGATCTCCTCCTCATCCGGCTCGTATTCGTACTGCGCCTGGAGGGCGCCGGTGGCCTCGGTCGCGGCGGGCATCGGCGACGGGATCAGCCGCTGCAGGGTCGGCACCTGGGTGATCACGCTCTGGAAGCGGTTGTAGATCAGCTCGCACACGTCGAACTCGCCGCGGTCCAGCATCTCAGTGATCAAGGCGGCGACACCCGAGGCGTCCTCGAAGCCCACCTTCTTCTGGCCGGCGAAGCTGACCTCGCCGGCGAAACGGTCGGCCAGTTCGCGCTTGAGGAAGGCGGTGCCCTTGCGGCCCACGGTCAGCAGCCGGACGGTTTTGCCCTGCGACTCCAACTCGCGCGCGCGGCCGCGGGCCAGGCGCGCGACGTTCGTGTTGAAGGCGCCGGACAGGCCGCGCTCGGCGGAGACGACCACCAGCAGATAGGTCTGGTCTTTGCCCGTACCGGCCAGCATGCGGGGCGCGGACGGGCTGTT
>CAXTJY010000689.1:0-2230 GCA_964244395.1 uncultured Rhodovarius sp. | reverse complement strand
GATCTGGCCGTCGTCGTCCTGCAGCAGGTAGGTGCGGTTGCCGTGCAGCACGCCGGGCCGCCCGCCGGTCAGGCTGGCAGCGTGGCCGCCCTCGATTTCCAGGCCGTGGCCGCCGGCCTCGACGCCGTGCATCGCCACCGAGGGGTCGTCGAGGAACGGGTGGAACAAGCCCATGGCGTTGCTGCCACCGCCGATCGCCGCCACCAGCGTGTCCGGCAGGCGACCTGTCGCCTCCTGCATCTGCGCCTTGGCCTCGTCGCCTATGACGGACTGGAAGTCACGCACCATCACCGGATAGGGATGCGGGCCGGCGACGGTGCCGATGCAGTAATAGGTGTCGTGCACGTTCGCGACCCAGTAACGCAGCGCCTCGTTCATCGCATCCTTCAAGGTCGCGGCGCCGGCCTTCACCGCCACCACTTCGGCACCCAGCAGCTTCATGCGGAAGACGTTGGGCTGCTGCCGCTCCACATCGGTGGCGCCCATGAAGACGGTGCAGGGCAGGTCGAACAACGCGCAGGCGGTGGCGGTGGCGACGCCGTGCTGGCCGGCGCCGGTCTCGGCGATGATGCGCTTCTTGCCCATGCGGCGGGCGAGCAGGATCTGCCCCAGCACGGCATTGATCTTATGCGCGCCGGTATGGTTCAGCTCGTCGCGCTTGAACCAGACCTGGGCGCCGCCGAGATGCTCCGAAATGCGCTTGGCATGCCACAGCGGGCTGGGCCGGCCGACATAGTCCTTCAACAGCCGGCGCCATTCTGCGTCGAACGTCTCGTCGGCACGGGCGGCCTTGTAGGCGGCCTCGACTTCCAGAATCAGCGGCATCAGCGTCTCGGCCACATAGCGGCCCCCGAAGGTGCCGAAGCGGCCGGCGGCGTCGGGGCCGCTGCGGAAGGAATTGGCCCCGCCGCCAGGCGGCGGCGCGGAATTGGGCTGGTTCAAGGGCGTTCCCCGGGCGGCGACAGTGAGTGCCCTCTCAAAGCACAGCCGCGCGCCGGGCACCACCTTCAGGGGCGGACGGGCAGCTCCCCCGCCGGCAAGCCACCGCGCGGGAGCGCCCGCCGACAGCAGCACCAGCCTTGCCGGCCGCGGTCAGCCGAGTCTCGCTAAGCACGCCCGCGATGCGCGCGCTTCACATCCCCCAGACGAAATCCCCCATCCCCAGGCTCGCCTTGGTCACGCCGGTCAGGAAGATGGCGCTGCTGCCGCCATCATAGGCCAGCTGCGTGGTGCCCCCAGCCTCGCTCGCCCCGGCCAGCATCTGGCCCACCTGCGCCTCGGTCAGACCCTGCATGACGATCCGGTCGCCCGCATGCCAGCCCTCGATGCGGTCGGACCCGCCATGCGCGCCGAAGACGAAGCTGTCATTGCCGGTGCCGCCGATGAAGACGTCGTTCTGCGCCGAACCCATGAAGACGTCGTCCAGCGCCCCGGCGATGCCGACGAACCCCTTGCCGGTGAGCCCGGAGCCATCGATGGTCAGCGCGCCGCCGCCCACCTGCACCGCCACCGGGCCGGTGAAGGCCGCCTGCGCCGCGTCGCCCAGCCGCACCGTCACCCGGCCCGCGCCGGGGCCGACCATCGCATCGGGCCCCAGATTGAAGACCACGCTCTCGATGCCCGAGACGCCGCCGAACATGGCATCCGTAACCAGGCCGCCGCCCGCGATGGCGACGATGTCGTAGCCCGCCCCGCCATCGAGTAGCACCTTGCCGGCGAAGTCGGCCACGCTGGCGAACTGGAAACCGTCGTCGCCGCCGCCGCCGCGGGCGCTGTCTCCGGTGCCCAGGCCGCGGAACAGGTCGCCGCCGGCGCCGCCCCGCAGGTTGTCGCCGCCCGCAGTGGCATAGATGTCCACCACGCCCAGCGTCATCGCCGAGGCATCGACGGTGAGCGAGGTGGCGCCCGGCGCGGTGATCGTCACCCGGCCATCGAAAGCGGCCGCCGCAAGTTCGCCCAGCGTGGCGCTCTGCGCGCCGCCGCCGGCGAGCTGCAGGTGTTCGAGGTTTTCGGCATGGGTAAAGGCCGCATCGACAATGCTGGAGCCGGTCTCCAGCTTCACCGTGTCGAAGCCGGCGCCGCCATCCAGCTCCGTCACCTGGGCGAGGGCAGCGGCGGATTTGAACACGATGGTGTCCTGCCCGGCGCCGCCGCGCAGCTGGTCCGCACCGCCGGCACCCACCATCCAGTCGTCGCCGGCGCCGCCGACCAGCGTGTCGCCGCCCGTGGT
>CAXTJY010000688.1:0-2231 GCA_964244395.1 uncultured Rhodovarius sp. | reverse complement strand
CAAGGTGCTGCTGGCGCATTTCGGCGAGCTGCATCCGCGCCTGCGCGAGGCGATGGGCCTTCCGGCCGCCGTCGCATCCGAGGTGTTCCTGGACGCGATCCCGGAGCCCAAGCGCCGCAAGAAGGCCGGGCCCGACCTGCCCGCCTTCCAGCCGGTGCGCCGCGACCTCGCTTTGCTGCTCGACGCCACCGTTCCGGCCGAAACCCTGCTGCGTGCAGCCCGCGGCGCCGAGCGAGCGCTGGTGACCGACGTGACCCTGTTCGACCGCTACGCCGGCGACCGGCTGCCGGAAGGCAAAGTCAGCCTGGCGATCCAGCTCACCATCCAGCCGCGCGAACGGACCCTGACGGATGCCGAGATCGACGCGATAATGCAGAAGGTGGTGGCCGCCATCAGCAAGGCCACCGGCGCGGTGCTGAGGGGCTGAGCGCAATTCCGCCATCAACCCGCCGCGGTCCGCGCGCATCGGGTGCAGATGAACGCCCACCGCCCACCGTCGTGAGCCCGGCCCTGTCGCCACGCTGGTGGCTCGCCCTGGCCGCACTGCCCTTCCTTACCCTGGCCGTCCGTGCCCTGGGCTTCCTGCCCTCGGTCATCGACTGGGACGAGAGCCTCTATCTCATCCAGGCCCGCGAATGGCTGCATGGCGGCTGGCCGCTGGTAGCGGCGTGGGACATGCACCCGATCGGCGCGCCTGCCATGTTCGCCGCGGCCATGGCAGCCTTCGGCGAAAGCATCTTCGCGATCCGCCTATTGGGCGTGCTGTCGGTGGCGGCGACAGGTTGGGGGCTGTTCTTCGCCCTACGGTCCGCCGGCGCTGCGCCGGGCACCGGCTACGCGGCGGCGCTGCTCTACGCCGGGCATAGCATGGTGCAGGGCGGCGTTTCGGTGAATGGCGAGCTGCTGTTCGCGCCCTTCACCACCGCGGCCATCGCGTTGGCGATCCATCGGGAACCTTCCTGGCCGCGGCTGGTGGGCATCGGCTTGCTGGTCGGCTGGGCGCTGCTGATCAAGCCCGTGGCCGCGCCCGAGGGCTGCTTGGCTTTCGCGCTGCTGGTGGGCCCGGCCTGGTGGCGCGGCGCGGTGCCGTGGCGCCGCCTGGCCGGGCTCGCCGCCGCCTATGCCGCGCTGTGCGCGCTGCCCACCTTCGCCTTCGGCCTGGTCTATGCCTGGAAGGGCGAGCTGGCCGCCTATCTGGACGGCAGCTTCTTCGCCCCCTTCCGCTATGCCCAGGGCGCCGCGGCGGGCGATGCGGCCTGGCGCATCGCGACCGCGATGGTGATGCTGCTGTGGCCGTTCCTGCTGGCTGTGGTGGCCGTAGGCCTTGCGGCGGCGCGGCGACCATCGCCAACGCCTCAGCCCATTACGCCACAGGACACCGGGGACGCCAGGCAGCGCACCATCCCGCGCCCTGCTGCGACCACCCTCGGTCTTCTATGGCTCCTGGCCGCGACTGTCGCGGTCGCCGGGCCGGCGCAGTTCTTCCCGCATTATTTTCTGATCTGGCTGCCGCCGCTGTGCCTGCTCGCCGCCTGCGGCGCCGCGGCCCTGGCTGAACGCATCGCACCCACCCGTCCCGCCCCGCTGCTGGCCTTGCTGGTCGGGCTGGTGGCGCTCGACCCCTGGCGGGTCGATACCGCCAGGCGGCTCGACCGCGGGCACGCCCTGTTGCAACCCGATACCCCGGCCCGCATCGCCGCCCGCATCGCACTCGAATTGCCGCCCGGCGCGCCCATCTTCATCCCCAACTACCAGCCAGTGGTCTATGTCCTCGCCCGCGCCGCCATCCCCACCCGCTTCCCTTTCCCGATCCATCTGACCGGCGCGTATGCCAACCTCGCCGGCAATTCGACCGATGGCGAGGTCGGCCGCATCCTGGCCACCCGGCCTGTTTTCATCGTGGTCGATCGCGGCTGGTGGGGCACCATGCGGCCCGCCGCCGCCAGCGCCATCGCCGCCGCGCTGGAGCAGGGCTACGAGCTCGCGGAGACCTTCTATGAAGAGCGCAACAGCATCGAGCTGTGGCGCCTGCGGGCACCCTGAATGCTGAACGACATCCTCTTCGCCGCCTCCAAGATCCTTTGGCAGATCCTGCGGCCCAACACCTTCTGCCTGTTGCTGGCGGTGCTGGGTGCGCTCGCCCTGTGGCGCGGTCGGAGGTGGGGGCGCTGGCCCGCGCTGCTGGGCCTGGGCTGGTTCGTCGCGCTGGCGGCGACGCCGCTTGCCACCTG
>CAXTJY010000687.1:0-2232 GCA_964244395.1 uncultured Rhodovarius sp. | reverse complement strand
CTTCCTGCGGCAGGCCGGGCTGCTGCTGCCGTTCCAGCCGACGGACCAGCCGCTGGCGGTGCTGCGCGCGCATGCCGCCGCCTATGCCACGGCGTTGGCCGGCGAATTTGGCCGGGTGCAGCTGGCTGTGATCGCCGAATGCATCACCAGCACCGGCACCGCGGCGGAATTCACCGAACGCTATCTGCGGCAGCGGCGGGAACTGGGCATCGGCATCATCCAGGCCGGCCAGCATGCGGGCGGCATCCGCGCCGACTCGCCGGCCAGCGAGTTGTACGACAGGCTCTACGGCACCCTGTTCTACCAGAGCAGCTTCGGCCTGCGCCCTGTCACGCCCGACCATGCGCGCGGCATGGTGGACGCGCTGCTGGCGGTCAGCGGATGACCAGGCCGATCAACAGATTCAGCACGATGGCCGTGGCCGCCAAGGCGAGGACGAAGACCAGCTTCTGATCATCCGGCACCCGCAGCATCGGGCCCACACCGGTCCAGAAGATATACACGCCGTACAACCCAAGAATGGCGAGAAAGCCCAGCGGCGGGATGATGAGGAACAGCGACGCTAGCCAGCCTGCTGTATTGGAATAGACCACCAGCTTCAGCGCCGCCCCGTCATCCGCCACGCCACCGAATTTCGGGGCGAGGAAGGCGGCCAGCTTGGCGACGATGAAGATGCTGACCAGGGAGAACACGAAGCCGACGATGGAGCTGAACAACGCCGTGCCGATCGGTGCGCGCAGGCGGAAGAAACCGCCAATCAGCGCCAGGCCGATGAAGCCCGCGAGGGCGGAGGCGGCCGCGAGCGGCACTGCATATCGAAGATACAACCCCTGCGCGTCATTCGGCTCGGCGGCGATGACCCTCCATTCGGTGACCGGGGAGAGGATGATGGCCTTGGCGCGCGGGATCAGTTCCATGAGCGTCATCATCGCGAAGGCCTGACCCGCATTGCAAGCACAAATGCGGGCGGCCGGGGCCGGTCAGCGAGGGGCCTTCGGTCCCCGAAAGTCGATACGGCCATCCATCGTCGCGTCATGACAATGCGGCAGGGGCGAATATCACCGTCGAACGTGCCCGCTGGCCTATTCCATGCGGGCGCCGGAAAGCCGCACCATCTCGGCCCAGGGCGCGGCCTCCCGCGCGATGTCGGCGCGCAACTCCGCCGGGCTGTCGGAGACGGAGATGGTAAGGCCGAGCGGCCCGAAGCGGCCGGCAAGGCCTGGGGCCGCCGCGGCGCGAAGAATGCCTTGGTGCAGATTGTCGACCAGGGCGGGTGCCATGCCGCCTGGGCCGGTCACCGCGTTCCAGCTCTGCAGGTCGAGGTCGCCGATCCCGAGATCGGCGAATTCGCCCATGCCGGGCACGTCCGGCAGCAGCGCCATGCGTTCGCGGCTTCCCACCGCCAGCGGCACCAGGCGGCCGGCGGCCACCAGGGGCATCAGTGCGGGCATCTGGTCGAACACCATGTCGATGCTGCCGGAGAGCAGGTCGTTCAGCGCCGGCGCGCCGCCGCGATACGGCACATGGATGATTTCGGCGCCCGTGCGACGTGCGATGACCGCGATCAGCAGATGCGCGGTGGAGCCGTTGCCGGCGGAGCCCTTGGTGACGGGCGTGCGGCGGGCATATTCGATCAGCTTGCGGAAGTCGGTCCAGCCGCGCTCCCGCGCCCGCCCGGCCTCGACGCAGCACAGCAGGGTGGAGGTGACGATGCGGCTGATCGGCGTCAGGTCACGGTCGGGGTCGTAGGGCAGGCGATTCATCATCTGCCGGATGGCGGTGAAGAAGGTGACGTTGAACACACCCAGCGTCGCGCCGTCCGGTGCGGCGCGGGCCACCGCCTCCACCCCCAGCACGCCGTTGGCGCCGGCGCGGTTCTCCACCACCACGGACTGGCCGGTCTGGCTGGTCATCGCATCCGCCGTGATGCGGGCGATGGCATCGGCCGCGCCGCCAGGGGGAAAGGGTGCGATCAGACGGATCGGCCGGTTGCCCGGCAGCAGCTGGGCGGCGGCCGGAAGAGGGGCAGCCAGGAACGCGCGTCGCAGCATGGGCTTCTCCTTCACTGGGCGGCCATGCAAGCCTGATGCCGTTCAGGAGACCATCATGCCGAAGACCGCGATCTCATCCGCCAAGCTGGCCAAGCCCGGCCTGCCCTTCGCCCAGGCCACGCTGGCGGGGGGCTTCCTGTTTGCCTGCTGCGTGGGCCGCGACAGGGAGGGGAACTTCGCC
>CAXTJY010000686.1:0-2243 GCA_964244395.1 uncultured Rhodovarius sp. | reverse complement strand
GGGACAATCCGTTCCCGATCATCTTCCATCTCGGCGATGTGGTGGAGGGGTGGAAGATCGCGCGGAAGCTGGCGGGGGGCGTGGAGAGCGCGGTGGTGCCGGGGCATGACCCGGTGGTGCTGAAGCGGTTTGTGAATGTGGCCGGGTGTGAGGGTGAGGTGGCGGCGCTGCATTTGGCGCCGTTGTTTTGAAAGTGGGCGTAGAGCCGCTCATCTCCCCGCCGCGATCTCCCGCAGGATCGTGTAGACGTCCGTGATCTCGGCATCCAAATCATCCTTAGCCAGAAAGCGGCTGCTCGAAATGTGCTTGATGGCGAAGGTCCGACGGCCCCGCATTGCCCTGAGGTCCATGGCAGGAAAATGAACGATCTCGATGTCGGCATCTTCGAAAGGGTCGATCGCGCAGCCGCGATGAATGAGGGTCGCGATGACGTCTTCCTGTGCGGGCGTAAGCGGCGCGCGGCGCAGATGCGCAAAGTGAAACAGCACCTGTTCGCCGCGGGTGCAATACATGCTGATTGGAAGGATGATCCGCGAGGTGCCGAAGTTCATCACCATCGGCTCGAAGGAAGACGCGGCGTGTTCAGCTCGCACATTGTCGAAGATCAACTTCGACACTTCCAGGTTGTCTTCCAGGGTGCCGGCCCGGCATTTTAGAGACAGACTGGACGCCAATTCCGACCAGGGGTCGGGAGGCAGGTCCTCGATCAACGGACCAACTGCACCATCCCGCGCACCGTGGCCGCCGTAGAGCCGCAGCATCAGGTCGCGGGTGGGACCATAGGTTGCCAGGCCTGCGCCTTCCACAAACCGCGCAAGGTGCTTGCGCCTGTTTATGCCGGTGAGAGCAACCGCCTCAGCCAGGTTGGTAAGCGGAAATCGGCCAACCAGGTCATCGGCGCGCTTGGCGGCGGCGCGGCGACGGCCATCATCCTCCCCTTCGCCCTTTTCCCGTTTCGGACCCTTGGGCCCGCCAGTCTTCTTCGCCATACCCGCCCCTGGATGGTCAGGCGGCGGTCAGCTCCACGGCAGCGTGGGCGAAGACGTGCCGCTCGAAATGCTCTGCGATCAGGCCAGGGCTGATAACCATGCCAACATTCGCCCGCATCTCGCCGGCTTCCATTGTCCGGCTCCAGGGCGTGCCATCGGCATGCGTGATCTGCACAAGCTTGAAGGTTGGAATTTTGAGGATGGCCGGCAGAGTCGCGTCAAGGAAATCCTCCACCTCAGGGTCATCCAGCTTGGGCACCGGAAGCTGCTCCCGGCGCACTGGGTCCAGCCTGGTCAGTGGCTTGTTGATATAGGCATCGCCATAGGCGCGCAGCGCCTGATAGAGGGCCGGATGCACAGGGCCATACTCCCAGGCCGCGAAGTCGCCCTTAACCAGCGGTTTGCCGCGAGTTGTCAGAAAGTAGCCGTGCAGCAGATAGACCATCTTTTGCATGTCGAGGTTGGTGAGCGCCCTGCTGACGCGCTCGGCGCGGGCAAGGACCGCGTTGGCGATGATGCGGGGATCAAGCATGGAAGTTCTCCGTCTTGGATCGTGGGCCCGGGGGCGGCTGGTTTGGTACGACGGGGAGCGAGGCCCCAAGGGCCGCGTCGGGTGTCAGCCTATAGACGCCCGTCATGGCCATACAATGGCCCAGTGCTCATAGGGCGGTCACCGCATGTCACGGCGCATTTCTCAAACTGGGGCTTGGCGATGCCGCGCCAATCCTGCCGGGCCCCCAGCTTCAGCGGCCTCTGCTATGTAAGCGAATGCGTCGCGCGTCGCTGGCGCCACAGGCCCGCCCAAAAGGCATCGGCAACTGGGGTGGAAACTGGAACTCTCGGAAGCCGGTGCCGGGCTGAAACCGGCGAAAAACCTCAGTATGACCCCTGCGGGAATCGAACCCGCCTTTGCAACGTGAGAGGCTGCCGTCCTAACCGATAGACGAAGGGGCCAGAGGTGTGCGCTGATACCGCCACGCCTTCCCCCTGTCCAGCGTCCCGCCTAAGCTTCACTTCATGACGCACCAGGGCCGCCCCATCCCGCAAACCAGCGACCGCGTCGCCATGCTGCACGCGCTGGAACGCAAGCTGCTCTGGCTCTCCGCCTGGATGATCCACCACGCCAACCACATCCGCCCGAACCGCGACGGCCTCAAGGTTGGCGGCCACCAGGCCTCCTGCGCCTCCGCCGTCTCCATCCTCACCGCGCTGTATTTCGATGCGCTCCGCCCGCAGGACAGGGTGGCGGTGAAG
>CAXTJY010000685.1:0-2248 GCA_964244395.1 uncultured Rhodovarius sp. | reverse complement strand
GTTGATCCGGTCGAAATCGACCAGCCGCTCCAGCGTCGCTTGCAGCTGTGCGGTGCTGTAGTAGCTGGTGGGCTTGTGCGAGGCGAACCAGGCGAGCGGGCTGAGCGGGGCGAAGAAGCCGGGCTGGCCGAACAGCAGCGCTGCTTGCGCGCCGGTGCCCCGCCAGTCGCCCAGCGCCGCGTTCAGCATGCCCTGCGGCAAGTCAGGCCAGAAGGCGGGTGAGCCGGTGATCTCGTCCCAGACGGTGCGCAGCTTGGCGACCCGATCGACAGGCGCGTTGCCGGCGATGATGGCGGCGTTGATGGCGCCGATCGAAATGCCCGCGACCCAGTCCGGCGCATAGGTGCCCGACTGGGACAGCGCCTCGAACACGCCGGCCTGGTAGCTGCCCAGCGCACCGCCGCCCTGCAGCAACAGCGCGGTCTTCCGCTCCAGGCTATGTGGCGTGTCGTTCATTGGGGCTGTCCTGTATCGCGGTCCATGACGCGGATGCGTGGAACCATCTTGCGATGCTGGGAATACGCCGGCTATCGCAAAGCGGTTACAGCAATGCGTAGCGCGCATGCGTTGTCGATTGCGCCAGCATCGGCAGGGACGTAAGAAAATGCGGTCTGCATGGAGTGGAATCACATGGGCTATCGGGTGGCGGTCGTGGGTGCGACAGGTGCCGTGGGTCGCGAGATCATCAAGACCCTGGCGGAGCGCAACTTCCCGGTGAGCGAGGTGGTGGCGCTGGCCTCCGCCCGTTCGGTCGGGCAGGAAATCAGCTTCGGCGAGAAGACCGTACTGAAATGCCAGAACCTGGAGACCTTCGACTTCATCGGCACCGATATCGGGCTGTTTTCGCCAGGCGCCGCGATCTCGGCCGTGCATGCGCCGCGGGCGGCGGCGGCGGGCTGCGTGGTAATCGATAACACCAGCCAGTTCCGGATGGACCGCGACGTGCCGCTGGTGATCCCCGAGGTCAATCCGCAGCACCTGCAGCAGTTCCGCAAGCGCCGGATCATCGCCAACCCGAATTGCTCGACCATCCAGATGCTGATGGCGCTGAAGCCGCTGCATGAGGTGGCGCGGATCAAGCGGGTGGTGGTGGCGACCTATCAGTCGGTCAGCGGCGCGGGCAAGGAGGCGATGGACGAGCTCTTCGCCCAGACCAAGGGCAGCTATGTGAACGACCCGCCGACGGTCGAGCAGTTCACCAAGCCGATCGCCTTTAACTGCATTCCGCATATCGACAAGTTCATGGATGACGGCTTCACCAAGGAGGAGTGGAAGATGGCCGCGGAGACGCGGAAGATCCTCGACCCTGACATCAAGGTGGTGGCGACCTGCGTGCGCGTGCCGGTGTTTATCGGCCATGCCGAGGCGGTGCATGTGGAGTTCGAGACGCCGATCAGCGAGGCCCAGGCCCGGGCCGCGTGGAAGAAGATGCCCGGGCTGGCGATCTTCGATAAGCGCGAGGATGGCGGCTACATCACGCAGCTGGACGCGGTGCATGAGGACGACGTGTACGTCAGCCGACTGCGGCGCGACCCGACGGTGGAGAATGGATTGGCTTTCTGGTGCGTGGGGGACAACCTGCGCAAGGGCGCGGCGCTGAACGCGGTGCAGATTGCGGAGGCGCTTGTGAAGGGGAAGATGCTGGAGAAGGTGGGGGCCTGAATCGACGACCCGTTCCCCAAGCCAGTCCAGACGCGGGACGCAGTTATCGACGTCGCTTATGCAACAGGCGCTTTGGTGCGCGCGGTCCAGATGATGACAACGGCCATCGATGGACTGCTCCCTTTGCTGCCGATATCTGACGAGGCCCGTGCAGGCGACGAGTTCGCAGCGGTTCGCGCCGCGCTGGAGCCGCTCTCGAAGCCGACATGCGGGAAGTGAAGGGGACGCTCGGCCGGATCGAGGCAATGCTCGCCAAGATGGACGCCCGTTTCGAGAAGTTTGATGAACGTATGCGCAAGGTAGAAGCCGATGTTGCCCGCATCGACGGCCGCACTGGCCTCATGCCCAGCACGTACACCGTGATCATGACCATGGTAGCGCTGTCCTTCAGCATCCTGGGCGGCGTCCTCGCGATCTTCCGCCTCTCCGGCGTCCACTGACGCCGCACTGGACTCACACGTCGCGCCGCGCCACATCACCACCATGCCTGACCAGCCGCCTCCGCCCTACGACGCCTCCGTCCGTGTGCAGGAAGCCATCCTGCGCATCGAAGCGCGGCTCGACCGGCTCGAAGGCCGGTTCGATC
>CAXTJY010000684.1:0-2265 GCA_964244395.1 uncultured Rhodovarius sp. | reverse complement strand
CATAGACCGACAATTCGACGCCGATGACCACCCGTTGCGGCGCCGCCTTCTCATGCGGATGGACGCCGAGGCGCGCCACGAGCTCCAAGCCGCGGACGAAGACCAGGCGGGTGCGGCGCCCGGCGCTGGGGGCGTCGATCATGGGGGCGCCCCTGGGAACGCGACGTCCCGGCCGCGGCGGCGGAGCCGCTGGCCGGCATCCACCAGCAGGATGGTGCCCGTGGTGGTGGGTGCGCCCAGCAGATAGGCCACGGCGGCCGCGACATCCTGGGCGGTAACGCCCTTTTCCAGCGGGTTGTTGACATGCGCGCGGCGAAAATTGCCGTCGGTCTGGTCGCCCGAGACCAGCGCGATGGAAGGAGCCACGCCGTTGACGCGGATGCGCGGCGCGAAGGCAAGCGCGTGCATCTCGGTCATGCCGGCCAGGCCGTATTTGGACAGGGCATAGGTGAAGTAATCCGGGTTGGCGGCATGGATGCGGTTGTCGAGCAGGTTCACCACCGCGCCATCGGCACCTGGCGGCAGGGCGGCGGCGAAGCCGTGGGTCAGCAACGCCGGCGCCAGCAGGTTGACGGCCATATGTCGGGCGAAGCGGGCGGGGTCGAATGCGTGCGGGCTGTCGTATTCGAACAGGCTGGCATTGTTGACCAGCCCATGCACGCCACCGGCCAGCGCTGCCGCCTGGGCCGGCAAGGCGATCGCCGCGGCGGCATTGGACAGGTCGGCCTGCACCGTCCAGGCGCGTGGCAATTCCGCCGCCAGGGCGTGGGCCTCGTCGGCGGAGGCATGGTGGTGGATGACGACGCCCCAGCCGTCGGCGGCCAGCCGCCGCGCGATGGCGGCGCCGATCCGCCTGCCGCCGCCGGTCACCAGGACGTTTCGCTCAGGCTGCATCGCGCCATATACCGGGCGGACACGTCCAGCAGGAAGCCCATGGATCCCGTTTCGCTCTTTCCCGGTGGCTATGTGGCCTCGCGCGTCATCGGCATCGCGGTGGACGTGGCGGTGGGGCTGCACCCGTGGGAGCGGCATCCGGAGCGGCCGAACCGGCTGTCGGTCGATGTCGAGATGTTCGCGAACCCCGGCGAAGGCATCGTCGATTACGACCCCGTCCGCGACCTCGTGCGGAGCTGGGCGGGCCGGCCGCATGTCGAGTTTCTGGAGACGCTTGCCGAGGAACTGCTGGCGCAATGCTTTACCGATCCGCGGGTGATGGCGGCGCGGGTGCGGATCATGAAGCGGGCGATCTTCGCCGAGGCGGAGGGTGCGGGGATCGAGGTGTTCAGGCCGCGCAGGACGGCGTGAGCCTGCCACGGCGGCGTCAGGCCTGAGAAGTCCGATTACTCGAGTGCGTTCCCGAACGTGAGACGGAAGCCGTCAAGCAGAGAAGAACGGCTTGAGATTGGCACGGATGCGGGCCAGCACATCCCCCTCCGGCGGGGGTTCGAAGCGCTCCCCGGTAATGGTCTCGAAGGCCTCGATATACACCTCGGCCGTGGCCAGCACGTGCTCGGCCGGGATGTCCGGGATCGGGTCGACGTAGGGGTCGCAGCGCGCCGCCACCCAACTGCGGACAAAGTCCTTGTCGAAGCTGTCCGGCTTCTCGCCCGCCGCAAAGCGCGCCTCGAAGGTCGAGGTGCGCCAGTAGCGGCTGCTGTCCGGGGTGTGGATTTCATCGGCCAGGATGAGGCGGCCATCGGCATCGGTGCCGAATTCGTACTTCGTGTCGGCCAGGATCAGCCCACGCTCCGCCGCCATCGCCTGGCCGCGGCCGAACAGCGCCAGTGCGTAGCTGCTGAGCTGCTCCCACTGCGCCGGCGTCAGCAGCTTCTGTTCGATGATCTGCGCCGGCGTCAGCGGCGCGTCATGCGCGCCGTCATAGGCCTTGCTGGTGGGGGTGATGATGGGGGCGGCCAGGCGCTGGTTGTCGCGCATGCCGTCCGGCAGGGTCACGCCGTACATTTCGCGGGCGCCCGCCTTGTACAGGGTCAGCACGGACGTACCGGTCGTGCCGGCCAGGTAGCCGCGCACCACGATCTCCACCGGCAGGATGTCCAGCCGCTGGCCGATGACGACGTTGGGGTCGGGGTAGGACAGGACGTGGTTGGGGCAGATGTCGGCGGTCCGCTCGAACCAGAAGCGCGCCGTCTGCGTCAGCACCTGGCCCTTGAAGGGGACGGCGCAGAGGATGCGGTCGAAGGCGCTGAGGCGGTCGGTGGCGATGATGATGCGGCTGCCGTCCGGCAGGTCGTAGTTGTCGCGCAC
>CAXTJY010000683.1:0-2280 GCA_964244395.1 uncultured Rhodovarius sp. | reverse complement strand
GCTTCGTCGCCGACCAGGCCCTGGCGCAGGAGCTCGCCGAGATCGGCGTCATCCTGCTCATGTTCGGCGTCGGCCTGCATTTCTCGTTGAAGGATCTCGTCTCCGTCGCCGCCATTGCTGTCCCCGGCGCCATCGGGCAGATCGCGGTCGCCACCGCCATGGGTGTCGCCCTGGCCCTCCTCCTTGGCTGGGGCTGGACAGCGGGTCTCGTGTTCGGCCTCTCGCTGTCCGTCGCCAGCACCGTCGTCCTGGTCCGCGCCCTGCAGGAACGCCGCATCATTGACACGGACCGCGGTCGCATCGCCGTCGGCTGGCTGGTGGTCGAGGACCTCGTGATGATCATCGCCCTGGTGTTGCTGCCGGCCATGGCGGCCGGCATGGCCGGCGGCCGGATGACCGGCGGGCAGATCGCGCTGACCGTGGGGATCACCCTGGCCAAGGTCGCGGCCTTTATTGCGCTCATGCTCATCGGAGGGCGGCGCGTCATCCCGTGGCTGATGCACTACACAGCGCATACCGGCTCGCGCGAGCTGTTCCGCCTCGCCGTCTATGCCATCGCGCTGGGCGTGGCCTTCGGCGCGGCGAAACTGTTCGACGCCTCCTTCGCACTCGGCGCCTTCTTCGCCGGCATGGTGCTGGGCGAGAGCAACCTCAGCCAACGCGCGGCGGAGGAGGCGCTGCCGCTGCGCGACGCCTTCGCCGTGCTGTTCTTCGTCTCCGTCGGCATGCTGTTCGACCCCGCGGTGCTGTGGGACCACCCGCTGCATGTGCTGGCCACGGTGCTGATCATCATCCTGGGCAAATCGGCCGCGGCTTATTTCATCGTCCGCGCCTTCGGCCACCCCCGCGCCACCGCACTGACCGTCTCGGCCAGCCTGGCGCAGATCGGCGAATTCTCCTTCATCCTGGTCGCCCTCGGGCTGGCGCTGAACATGCTGCCGACCGAAGGCCAGAACCTGGTGCTGGCGGGGTCGATCATCTCGATCATCCTCAACCCCTTCCTGTTCAACCTGGTGGAACGGCGCACCGCCCGGCTGCCTGGCTTCACCGCGCCGCGTGCCCCGCCGGCGCAGGCCGCCGCTGCCCCCGCCTCATCCCCGCCCGTGCCGGCACCCGCCCCGCCCGACCTGCCGCCGACCAGCCTGATCGATCACGACGTGGTGGTGGGCTATGGCCGCGTCGGCTCGCTCATCGGTGGGCGGCTGGCGGCGGCCGGCCGGCCCTTCCTGGTCTTCGAGGAGAATGACGAGGCGATCGAGGCCGCCCGGCGCGACGGCGCCGAGGTGATCGCCGGCAATGCGGCCAACCCTGACCTGCTGGCCCTGGCCGGCCTGCCGCAGGCTCGCCGCATCTTCGTCACCGTGCCCGAAGCCTTCGAGGCGGGCCAGGTGGTGGAACAGGCCCGCGCCATCAATCCGGGCCTGACCATCATGGCCCGCGCCCATTCGGCGGATGGCGTACGGCACCTGGACCGGCTGGGCGCCACGCTGACCGTGCTGGGCGAGCGCGAGATCGCGCAGCGGATGGTGGAGCGGGCGATGCGCGACGACGCGGCCACGGCCGTTCAGGATTGATGGGTCCGGCTGGCCGGATACCCGTCTACGGCACCCCGCTCTCCAGCTCCTCCAGCCACGCATCGGCCAGCGAATCCGAGGGCGCCCGCCAATCCCCGCGCGGGCTCAGCGACCCGCCCGAGCTGATCTTCGGCCCGTTCGGCACCGCGCTGCGCTTGAACTGGCTGGTCTGGAAGAACCGTCGCAGAAACACAGCCAGCCAGCGCTTGATCTCCGAAAGCTCGAAGGCCCGCTTCTCCACTCCGCCGGGCCAGTTCCCGCGCGCCGCGTCGCCCCAGGCCGTCTCGGCCAGGAACGCCACCTTCGACGGCCGGAAGCCGTAGCGAAGTATGTAGAACAGGTGGAAATCCTGCAGCGGATACGGCCCGATCACGGCCTGCGTGCTCTGCGCCACGCCATCCGCCCCGGCCGGCACCAACTCCGGGCTGATTTCGGTGGACAGCACCCGCTCCAGCACGGCGCAGACCTCCGGCTCGAACCGCTTCGTCGCGATCGCCCAGCGGATCATGTGCTGGATCAGCGTCTTGGGCAGCGAGGCGTTGGGGTTGTAGTGCGACATGTGGTCGCCCACGCCATAGGTGCACCAGCCCAGCGCCGCCTCCGACAGGTCCCCGGTGCCCACCACCAGCCCGCCGGAATGGTTGGCCAGGCGGAACAGCACATCAGTCCGCAGCCCGGCCTGCACGTTCTCGAACGTCACGTCGTA
>CAXTJY010000682.1:1560-2298 GCA_964244395.1 uncultured Rhodovarius sp. | reverse complement strand
CGTGATCGGCGCGTTGTCGGCCTTCTATCACGACGCGCTGGACATCAACGATCCGCGGCAGCGCGAGATCTCCGCGTTCCGGCTGATCGCGAAGGTGCCGACACTGGCGGCGATGGCCTACAAATACGCGCTGGGGCAGCCCTTCGTGTATCCGCGCAACGACCTGAACTACGCCGAGAACTTTCTCTACATGCTCAATGCCGTGCCGGCGGAGCCCTATCAGGTGAACCCGATCCTGGCGCGCGCCATGGACCGCATCCTGGTGCTGCACGCGGATCACGAGCAGAACGCCTCCACCTCCACCGTGCGCCTGGCGGGCTCCACGGGCGCCAACCCCTATGCCTGCATCGCGGCGGGGATCGCGGCGCTCTGGGGTCCGGCGCATGGCGGCGCCAACGAGGCGGTGCTGAAGATGCTGGGCGAGATCGGCAGCCCGGAGAACATCCCGGACTTCATCACCAAGGTGAAGGACAAGAACTCCAACGTGAAGCTGATGGGCTTCGGGCACCGGGTGTACAAGAACTTCGACCCGCGGGCGAAGATCATGAAGGAGACCTGCCACGAGGTGCTGGCGGAACTCGGCATCAAGGACAGCCCGCTGCTCGACATGGCGATGGAGATGGAGCGGATCGCGCTGCACGACGACTACTTCGTGTCGCGGAAGCTGTATCCGAACGTCGATTTCTATTCGGGCATCATCCTGAAGGCGATGGGCTTCCCGACGAGCATGTTCACCGT
>CAXTJY010000682.1:0-1550 GCA_964244395.1 uncultured Rhodovarius sp. | reverse complement strand
AGCGCATCGGACGGCCGCGGCAGGTCTATACGGGGGCCACCACCCGCGACTACGCGGCGGTCGGCGACCGCGCCTGACGGAGACGCCAGGGCCTGCCCTTCGAGGGGCAGGCCCGAAGGCGGCGAACGGGTTCTCAGTCCTGACTGCAAGAAACGGCTGCATCCCGGTGAAGATGCGAAGAACAGGCCGGCCAAGCCGCCTGTATTGGCCGGGTCCTGGAAATCCTGATCAGCCGAAATGCAACTTTCAGGTGTAAAAACCGAGTGTTTTAGTCTTGTTCTCTTGATCACGAGTGGGTGATCAGCCTTTTCTACATGAAGTTGTAGACAGAGAGGCCCGCTCCCGTGACCCTTGCATTCTCGCCCGCCGCCGGGATGCCGCTTTCTGCCGACGAGATGGTGCGCCGGCGCCTGCGCCTCTGGCCGCAGCGGCCCCCGGGGGCGGCGGTCACGGCCAAGCAGCCGGGCACCTGGCTGAGAGCCCGGCCAGGCGACCTCCGCACCGCGAACCAGCCCTTCCTCAAGCTGCCGGGCACGAGCCGCCTGCGCACGCTGCCGGACGGGCTGTGGCTGCATTTCTCGCCCGACCCGAACGAGGCCTATGCCGACATCCTCTGCATCGAGGCCTGCTCGAGCCTGCAGAACCTCCTCGACAAGCGGTCGCGCTTCGCTCCCTCCACCACCTCGCTGCTCGTCGTGTGCCCCCTGCCCTGGCTGATGGCGCCCTGCCAGCCCAACGACCCCACGCCGCGCTGGCGGCTCGTCCGCGTACTGCGGCGGGAGCCCACCGAGCCGCTGGTGCTGCCGGTGCGGGACGTGCGCGTGCTCTACGGCCTGAAGTCGCGCCAATATGACGGCTTCGCCCGCAGCCAGATGCCGCAGGCCCACGAGTATTTCTGCCCCATGGAGGCGCTGATGGAGGAGGGAGGGGACGAGAACCCGGCGATGCGGGCCCTGCTGGCGCGGGCGAGCGCCGCGGCCAACTTCATGCACCTGCCGGCGTGACGATTGCCGCCCCGCCGCGAGGCGCGGGACGGGCCCTGTTCAACGCCATCCTGTGCGGGGAACGCGATCCAGGCCGCCGCGATGGTCCGGCGCCGACGGAAGAAGGCTCTGGCGCGCCCCGATGAAGCGCATGCGAACGATCTCTTCAAGACGCTGGCCGAGTGGAACCAGTGCCTGATCGGCACGTCGCTCGGTCCGAAGGGGCCATAGCGACCCTTCCCACTACCTGAACCAACCACATCAACTCACGCGGTCACCCTGTATCCCCCAAGCGGATACGGGGTGCGCCGCTACGCCCTTTCGTCAGCCTCATCATGCCCGACCCGTCCAACCGCCCCGCGCCGTTCTCGCTGCGCCTGACGCGCGACGAGCGGGCGCGGCTGGACCGGGATGCCGGGGACACGCCGCTCGGGGCCTATATCCGCTTGCGGCTGCTGAATGCGGGGGATACCCGCCCACGCCGCCGGGGCAAGGCGCCGGTCAAGGACCACCTGTCAAACGACATTGGAAACGCCTCCCCTGGCGCCACGAAAACTCCCCCCGGTT
>CAXTJY010000681.1:2091-2298 GCA_964244395.1 uncultured Rhodovarius sp. | reverse complement strand
GACGGTGGGCGGGGTTTGGGCCAGTGCCGGAAAGGCGGCTGCGATCGATAGCAGGACGGCGACGGCACGACGCGGCATGGACACGATCTCCCGAAGACGAGAGAACGTTATACTATTCTATTTTGTGGCGTCCACCGGTGTCCTGAAGCCCCACACCGCCCAGAACGCCAGTGCATAGGCGAGTGCCGCCAGCAGGAATGGCGCGCC
>CAXTJY010000681.1:0-2081 GCA_964244395.1 uncultured Rhodovarius sp. | reverse complement strand
GGGCCGGTGAAGGCGCCGAAGGCCCAGCCGGAGAGGAGCGGCGCCCAGATGGCGGTCAGGCCCTGGAACGAGGCGAGTGCGCCCTGCATGGCGCCCTGCCGGTCGGGCCCGGCGCGGGCCGAGACGAGGGACTGGACCGCCGGGCCGCTGATGGCGGAGGCGGATTGCAGGGCGATGCCGGCAAACAGGATCCAGGGCGTGTAGGCCATCGCGAACAGGCCGTAGGCGACGCCCGCCAGCCCGTACCCGACGAGTGCGGCTCGGCGCTCGCCCAGGGCCGGCACGGCGCGGCGCACGACGAAGCCCTGCACCAGGGCGGAGCCGACGCCGACGACGGCGAGGGCCAGGCCGTTCTCCTGGCTGCCCCAGCCAAGGCGCATGTCGTTGGCGAGGACGAAGCTGCTCTGGAGGGCGCCGAGGGCGAACCAGGTGCAGCACCAGGCGAGCACGAGGCGGGCGTACTGGCGGTCGTGGAAGACCACCCACAGGCTGCCGAGCGGGTTCGCGGAAGCCCAGCGGAGGGGCCGGCGGTTGGCGGGATCGAGGGTTTCGGGCACGAAGAACGCGCCGTAGACCAGGTTCGCGCCGGCCAGGGCGGAGGCGACCATGAAGGGGATGCGGACGCCGTAGCCGCCGAGCAGGCCGCCAAGGGCCGGGCCGACGACGAAGCCGAGGCCGAACATGGCGCCGACGAGGCCGAAGCGCTGGGCGCGCTGGGCGGGGGTGGAGACATCGGCGATGGAGGCGGTGGCCGCCGCGAAATTGGCGGCCGTGGCGCCTGCGACGAGGCGGCCGACGAACAGCCAGGGAAGCGTGGGCGCCCAGACGAGCACCAGGTTGTTGACGCAGATGCCGGCCAGCGAGGCGAGCAGCACCGGGCGGCGGCCGTAGCGGTCGCTGAGTGCGCCCAGCAGCGGCGCGCAGAGGAACTGCATCAGCGAGAAGGCGCCCAGCAGCGCGCCCATCCAGAACGAGGCGCCGGACGCGTCGAGCCCGGAGAGCTGCTTCACGAGGTCCGGCACGACGGGGACGATGATGCCGAACGCCAGAGCGTCGATGGCGATGGTGGCAAGGACGAAGCCGATGGAGGCGTTACGGGACGTTGGGCGGGGCTTTGCCATGCGGCGGGGCTATACACGTTTGACAAGCCGGCGGCACCCTCGGAGCCTCCGGCCATGTCCCCACCCTCCCCCACGCTCGCGCAGTTCGGCGCCGTCATGACCCGGATCGGGCTGACGAGCTTCGGCGGCGGCATGAGCGGGTGGATGCTGCGGGTGATCGTGCAGCAGAAGGGCTGGATCGCGGAGGCGGAGTTCCTGTCGGGGCTTGGGCTGTGCCAGGTGCTGCCCGGCATCAACGTGGTGAACCTGGCGATCTGGCTCGGCTACCGCTTCCATGGCGGGCGCGGGGCGCTGGTGGGCGCGCTGGCCATCGTGGTGCCGCCGGGGCTGCTGATCCTGGTGACGGTGACGCTGCTGTCGCGGGTGGCGCACGATCCGTGGGTGGCGGCGGGGCTGGCCGGGGTTGCGGCGGCGGCGATCGGGCTGGGCGCGTCCATGGGGCTGCGGGCGGCGCGGCGCTGCCTGGCTCTCGTGCCGTTCGCGATCATGGCGGCGACGTTCGTGGGGGTGGGCGTGCTGCGGCTGCCGCTGCTGTGGGTGCTGCTGCCGCTTGCGCCGCTCAGCGTCGTGTATGCGTGGTCGCGGGCGTGATCCGGGCACAGGTGCTGCTGGCGATCCTGTCGGTGTTCGCCCCGCTGTCGCTGGCTACCATCGGGGGCGGGCAGTCGGTGGTGTCGGAGATCCATCGGCAGGCGGTGACGCAGCATGGCTGGCTGACCGAGGACGGGTTCGTGACGCTGTTCGCGCTGTCGCGGATGTCGCCGGGGCCGGGCTCGCTGCTGGTGACGCTGGTGGGGTGGGAGGCCGCGGGGTGGCAGGGCGCGCTGGTGGCGTCGGTGGCGATCTTCGTGCCGTCGTCGGTCCTGCTGTACGGGATCGCGCACGTGTGGTCGCGCCATCGCGGGGCGCGGTGGCAGCGGGCGATCGAGCAGGGTCTGGCGCCGATCGCGGCGGGGCTGA
>CAXTJY010000680.1:0-2299 GCA_964244395.1 uncultured Rhodovarius sp. | reverse complement strand
CTGCCCGCGCTGCAGGCCGAGCCGCCCGAAGCGGTGGTGCAAGGGCTGTTGCAGGAGATGCTGGCCTCGCCGGACGCGCTGGTGGGGGCGGCAGGCGGTGCGCCGGCCGAGGATATTTTCGCGGCCGTGGTCGGCGGCGTGTTCCGCGCCGCGCTGGGCCGCGAGGCGGGTGCGGACGGCGTGGCCGCCTGGCGCGCGGTGATGGGCGAGACATTCGAACAGGTTTCGCGCGAGGAATTCGTCTTCCTCTTCCTGAATGCCACGCTGGCCAGCGGCGAGTTCGCGACGCGCTTCGCCGCGCCGATGCTGGAGTCGCTGCGGGCACGGATGCTGCCGCCCCGCGCCGCGGTCGGCATCAGCACACATATCAGCCTGGGCACGGATGGCTTCACCAGCGGCATGCTGAAGCGCTTCGGCCTCAAGCGCTGGAGCGGGCCGTTCGACTGGTGTTCGGCGAGCCCAACCATCATCCGCGCCGTGCTGCGGGACGATTTCGAGCGCTTCCTGAACCCCGACGAGTGGCGCTCCATTCCGCTGGAGGATCGGCCGGACGGGCGGTTCTGGCAGTGCCACCATCCGCGTTACGAGCAGGAGCACGCGCATGCCTGCATCCTGCACAACCACGACATGACCCAGGATTGGAGCCAGTTGGCGATGCTGCGCTCCGTCGAGCGGTTCCGCACCTCGATCCGGTCGCTGGCCAGCAAGCTGGTGCTGCAGGTGGTGCGGGAAGGCGACAACCCCGGCCGTGACTTTCTGAGCACCGCCCAAGCCTTGGATGCGATGGGCCGCAACATCCATTTCGTGATGGTGTCGCTGCTGCCAGGCCCCACCGACGGGCCGTTTCCCGAGATCGAACCGGCGCTGAGCCAGGGCCCGCACCGATTGCTGCGGGCCCGGCTGCTGGCGCAGCTGGATGGGATCGAAGCGAAGGACATGCTGGACGAGGTGGTGCTGCTACGCGCCGCCCTGGCGGCGCCCACCCTGGGCCAGGACCTCCAGCAGCCCTGAGGTCAGCCGCTGCTCGGCCCGCGCCAGGTCGGGCGGGGTGGAGAGGTGGAACCACACGCCGTCATGCACCAACCCGTGCAGCCGGCCCGCCGCGGCCGCCCGGTCGTAGCAGCGGTTCAGGCTGAAGCGGCCCGGGGCCTCGGCGGCCACCAGCTCCGGCCGCAGCATCTGGATGCCGGAGAAGACGTAGGGGGCGAGCTGGTGCGGCGCCGGGCGCGCCAGCAGACCCAGCCCATCCATCAGGAAGTCGCCGCGGCCGACATCGTTCTCCACCTGGGTGGTGCGCACCAGCAGCAACAGCGCGTCCATCCTGGCGGGGTCGAAATGGCGTCGCAGCCGGGTCAGGGCCGGCGTGGGGCCATCGAGCCAATGGGCGTCGCCATTGACCACCGGGAAGGGTTCGGGGCCGAGCCAGGGCAGCGCCTGGCGCACGCCGCCGCCGGTTTCCAGCAATTCGGCTTCCAGCTGGATGCGGGTGCGCGGGCGTTCCCGGCTCGCCATGGCGGCGACGACGCGGCTGGCCTGCCAATGGGCGTTGACCACCGCCTGTTCCACCCCGGCATCGAACAGCCGGTCCAATGCATGGTCCAGCAGGCTGCGGCCGCGCAGGACCAGCAGGGGCTTGGCGGTGTGCGCGGTAAGTGGCCGCATGCGCTGGCCAAGCCCGGCGGCAAGGACCATGCCCTTCACGGATTCGCCCGTTGCGCGGGGGGCACGTGCCGGTCGAGAAACGCGCGTAGCGGCGCGGTGGCGGGGTGGCGCAAGGCGCGCGCCAGCAGGGCCCAGCAGCGCGGACCATGTTCGAGGTAGCGCGGCCGGCCGTCCCGGCGGTCCAGCCGCACCCACAGTGCCGCCACGCGCAGGTGGCGCTGCGCGGCATGGACGGCCATGGCGGCTTCGAGGTCGCGCGCCCCGGTCAGCCAGGCGTAGTGTGCCACGGCGGCTTCACGTACCGCGGCGGGCACGTCGCGGCGGGCATCCTCGACCAGGGAAACCAGGTCGTAGACCGGGTTTCCGATGCCGGCATCCTGGAAATCCAGCAGGCCCATCGTCTCGCCCCGGGGCATCAGGTTGGCCGGGAAGAAATCCCGGTGCACGAAGCCCTGGCCGGCGAAGGGCGCCAGCATGGTGGCCAGGGCCGTCTCCAGTTCGGCGCGCATTTCCGGCGAAGGCGGGGCCCCCATGGCGGCGGGCCACCACCAGTCGAGGAAGGTGGCGGCCGTGGCGCGCTGCATCTCGGGCACGCCCCAGCCCGGCAGGCCGGGCATGGGGGGCACGGCGTGCAAGG
>CAXTJY010000679.1:0-2303 GCA_964244395.1 uncultured Rhodovarius sp. | reverse complement strand
CATACAGGTAAAGCTCGCCTGCGGCCGGCTCTCGGAAGGGATGGATGAGACGGTCGGCCGCCACGCGATGCGTGGGCGCGTCGGCGACGACGGCCAGGCATGCGATCGCGAGGCCACCTTGCCGCATGGGCGCCGCGACGGGCTTGAACGGTTCGTTCGAGCGGACGCGAAGCAGCCCACCAGCATGGGAGTGCGTGTCGACTGTCACCACGTCGGCAAGCACGGTGGCGGGGTTGGCCGCAGGTGCCGCGGCAGCCAGACACAGCAGCGGCGCCGCCGCGAGGAGCCGTCTGCGCCCGAACCCCGCATCGACGCGCCGCGCCGTACGTAGCACCCAAGTCGGACCCGCTCTGTCGAGCTGTCCTTCCAACTCGACCATGCAGCCGCTTGGCAGCGCCGCCCCATCCACCCGCACGACGCTCCCCGCACCAGGCCGGCAGCCCCCGCAGCAAGGCGGCTCCATCGTCAGCAGGCGATGCCCCGTCGGGTCCGGGAAGGTGAGCCAGCCCAGAAGCCGGACCGTCAGCCCCAGGCTGGCCGACGCCGCACCACTGCGGATGGCCTCCCAACCGATGGCTACGCGGCCAGCCGAACCTTCCATCATGACTGTCCCGTTCTCCCCCAGGGCATCGACATCTCAGTCGGCGTCACACAGTGGCTGATGCCGTGCGGCAACGCGTCGTCCTAACCACCTCGTGCAGCGGAGGTGGCGCCGTTGCCGATCGCTTCCTGCCAAGCTGGGCAGCCCCTGCCTAGACTTCCCTGGCTGGTGCGTCCGGTGCGGCCGTTTCCTCGACCGGGTCGGCCGCGACGTCTGGAACTGGCGCGGTCTCCGGTGGGGGCTCCTTGGCGCGGTCCCGGGCGGCACTCAAATAGCCGAACACCAGCGGATCATGGCCCTCGAAGATCAGGTGGTACTCCGCACTCACGGCGGCGTGGGACGCCTGGTCAACCCTGCCGAGCTTCTGGATGACCCAGCCTTCGCCCCGATCGACGGACGTGGGTGGCAGGCTGATGATGTGGCTGGGCGGCCGCTTCTCGTCACGGCCGCGGCCTGGACCGGCGCGGCCCTTTCCACCGCCTTTCCGTTCCCGGCTGTTCATGTCGAACTGCGCCGGGGCGCCGGTTTTCGCCTTGGGCGGACCAGGTGTCTTAGCCATGGATGCATCCTACTCAGCCGGGGTGGAGCCTTCATTCCTTAAAGGACCCTGGAAGCGCCGCATATAGATCATACGGTTCCGGCAGGTGCCCTCCTTGCCTTGCGATACCGAACCGGCGAGGTTCGCGCCAGGCAACGGGCCGACCCTGGGGTTCATGGGAGACGTAATGCTGCGGGGCCGGTTGGTGTTCGGCGCGGCGCTGCTGCTGGTCAGCTTCAACCTACGCCCGGCCGTGACCAGCCTGGGGCCGGTGCTGTCCGAGGTCATGCGCGGCACGGGCATGGCGGTGGCCGCGGCCAGCGTGCTTACGACCCTGCCGGCGCTTTGCTTCGGCCTGTTCGCGCCGCTGGCACCCCGTCTTGCGCGGCGGTTCGGCGTGGAGCGGACCGTGCTGGGCACCGTGCTGCTGCTGGCCGCCGGGATGCTGGTGCGCTGGGCCGAAACGTCGTGGGCGCTGTTCGTCGGGGCCGTCCTGGCCGGCGCGGCCATCGGCGTGATCAACGTCCTGCTGCCCGCGCTGGTGAAGCGCGACTTCCCGGACCGGGTCGCGCTCATGACCGGCCTCTACACCATGGTACTTTCGGCCGGCGCGGCCCTGGCCGCCGGGGTCAGCGTGCCATTGACATTGCGCCTCGGCTCCTGGGGCGCGGCGCTCGCGGTCTGGGCGGCGCCGGCGTTGCTGGCTGCCTTGGCGATGGCCCTGACGCTGCCGGTAAGGTTCCGGTCCGTGGCGCATCGGTCTCCGCCCGGGCTGTGGCGCAATGGCCTGGCCTGGCAGGTGACGCTGCTCATGGGCTTCCAGTCGGCGACCACCTATTGCGCGTTCGGGTGGCTGGCGCCGATCCTCCGCGACCGGGGGATGGACGCGGTGAGCGCCGGGCTGGTGCTGTCCGTTTCGGTGTTGGTGCAGGTAGGATCCAGCCTGGCCGGCGCATCGTTCGCCGCGTTGTGGCGCGACGAGCGGTGGCCTGCGATCCTGACCCTCGGGATCGGGCTCGTCGGCTTCCTCGGCTGCCTCTACGCCCCGCTGCCCTGGGTGTGGGGCGCGGCCGTGGTGATGGGCGTCGGCCAGGGCGCGGTCTTCTCCATCACGGTGTCGATCATCGTGCTGCGCTCTCCCGACGCGGCGACGGCAGCCCAGCT
>CAXTJY010000678.1:0-2305 GCA_964244395.1 uncultured Rhodovarius sp. | reverse complement strand
CGACTGGGCGACCGGCGAGGCGCTCGGCTTCGGCACCCTGCTGCTGGAAGGCCACCGGGTGCGGCTCTCGGGCGAGGATGTGCAGCGCGGCACCTTCAGCCACCGCCACGCCGTGCTGATCGACCAGATGAACCAGGCCGAATACGCACCGCTGAACAACATCCGGCCGGGTCAGCAGATGTTCCAGGCCTTCAATTCGCTGCTGAGCGAGATGGGTGTGCTGGGCTTCGACTATGGCTATTCCCTGGCCGACCCGACGACCCTGGTGCTGTGGGAGGCGCAGTTCGGCGACTTCGCCAATGGCGCGCAGGTCATCATCGATCAGTTCATCGCGTCGGGCGAGACCAAGTGGCTGCGGATGTCCGGCCTGGTGATGCTGCTGCCGCATGGCTATGAGGGCCAGGGGCCGGAGCATTCGTCGGCGCGGCTGGAGCGTTACTTGCAGCTCTGCGCCGAGCGCAACATGCGGGTGTGCAACTTCACCACCCCTGCGAACTACTTCCACGCGTTGCGGCGGCAGATGAAGGCGAATTACCGCAAGCCGCTGATCGTCATGACGCCCAAGAGCCTGCTGCGCCACAAGCTGGCGGTGAGCAGCCTCAGCGACTTCGGCCCCGGCAGCGCCTTCCGCTTCGTGATCCCCGAGATCGACGCCATTGCCCCGGAGGAGAAGGTTCGGCGCGTGGTGATCTGCACCGGCAAGGTCTATTACGACCTGCTGCAGGAGAGGCGGGAGAAGAAGATCGACGACGTCGCCATCATCCGGCTGGAGCAAATCTACCCCTTCCCGGTGAAGACGCTGGCCGCCACCCTGGCCCCCTACAAGAACGCCGAGGTGGTGTGGTGCCAGGAGGAGCCGGAGAATATGGGCGCCTGGCATTTCGTGGACCGGCGGATTGAAAAGCTGCTGCGCGAACTGGGCGGCAAGAGCAGCCGGCCAGAGCTGGTGGGCCGCGCCAATGCCGCCAGCCCGGCCACCGGGCTGGCCCGCGTGCACGCCGCGCAGCAGGAGGCTCTGGTGAAGCAGGCGCTGGGCCTGTAAACGCTCCACCAGCGTCTGATCGCTGAGGGTCCCCAGCACCTGAAGCGAGAATCAGCCGCTCAACCACGCAGCTGCGGCCGGGCCGGTTCGTTCGAACCGGGCAGTCCGCAGGCGATAGGCAGACAGACCGATGGCCACCGATATCATCGTGCCCACCCTGGGCGAGAGCGTGAGCACCGCCACCGTGGCGCGTTGGCTGAAGAAGGCGGGCGAAGCCGTCGCGGCCGATGAGCCGCTGGTGGAGTTGGAGACCGACAAGGTGACGGTTGAGGTCCCCGCCCCCTCCGCCGGCGTGCTGGAGGCGATTTCCGTGCAGGAAGGCGCCGAGGTGGAGCCGGGCGCGGTGTTGGGCAGCATCGCTGCTGGCGCCGCGGCGCCAAAGATGGCGGCCGGGGCGGGTACGGCTGGCGCCAAGCCGGTGGGGTCGGGCTCCGGCTCGGTCGCGGGCACCGAGGCCAACAAGGCCGCCACCGTGGCCTCGCCACCGGCGCCGGCGCCTGCGGCCACTGCCGCGCATGCCCCGATGCCTTCTGCCGCCAAGCTGATGGCCGAGAACAACATCACCCCCGGCCAGATCGGTCCCGGCTCGGCCAAGGATGGCCGCATCGCCAAGGGCGACGTGCTGAGCTTCATGGCAGCCCCCGCGGCACCGACGCCGGCCGGCCCAGTCTCCCGCGCGCCGCGCGCCTTGGGCGAGGGCGAGGAGCGGGTGAAGATGACCCGCCTGCGCCAGACCATCGCCCGCCGGCTGAAGGAGGCGCAGAACAACGCCGCCATGCTGACCACCTTCAACGAGTTGGATATGGGCGCGGCCATGGCGCTGCGTTCCGAATACAAGGATGTGTTCGAGAAGAAGCATGGCGTGCGGCTGGGCTTCATGAGCTTCTTCGTCCGCGCCTGCGTCGTGGCCCTGAAAGAATTCCCAGCGGTGAATGCCGAGATCGACGGCGACGACGTGGTGTACAAGAACTTCGTCAACATGGGCGTGGCGGTGGGCGGGCCCTCCGGCCTGGTCGTGCCCGTGGTGAAGGGCGCCGACCGGATGGGCTTCGCTCAGATCGAGAAGACCATCGGCGATTTCGGCAAGCGGGTGCGGGACGGGCAGCTCAAGCTGGAGGAGATGGCCGGCGGCAGCTTCACGATCACCAATGGCGGTGTCTATGGCAGCCTGATGAGCACGCCGATCCTCAACCCACCGCAATCCGGCATCCTGGGCATGCACAAGATCCAGGAGCGGCCGATGGCCGTGGCGGGCAAGGTGGA
>CAXTJY010000677.1:0-2309 GCA_964244395.1 uncultured Rhodovarius sp. | reverse complement strand
ACCCTGCCGAAATCGGCGCCGTCATTCGAGGGGCCAGGGCCAAAAAGGGCTGGACCCAGCAGCGCCTGGCGCAGGAGGTCGGCGCCTCCGCGCGTTGGCTCCAGGAAATCGAGCAGGGCAAGCAAGCGGCATCGCTGGGCCTTGTCCTGCGCACCCTGGCAGCGCTGGGAATCGAATTGTCGGCAAACGGGCCTGGTCTTCTACCTGACGCGGCACTCCCGCCCTCGCAGGACGCCTACCCAGACCTCGACACCATCATCGCCCTGAGCCTCGACCAGTGAACCCACTGCCGCGAAGTTTGATTATCCTCATGGCGGACGTGCCCGTGGGGCGGGTCGAGCGTGAGGGTAAACGGCTCAGCTTCGAGTATGACGAACACTGGCACCGCTTTCCGCTTTCCCTTTCCATGCCGCTGCCGGTCCGGCGGCACTCCCAGGCGGCCATCGAAAACTGGATGTGGAACCTTCTGCCGGACAATCTGGACACGCTGCGCCAGATTGCGTCACGGCACGGTGTCTCGGCGTACAATGCCTTTGCGCTGCTCTGGAAGATCGGCCTCGATTGCCAGGGCGCGGTGCAGTTTGTCGTGCCTGAAGAAGTCCCCGCGGCGTCCGACCTGGGTAAGATCGAATGGCTGGAGCCGGGGAATGTGGCGGCACGGCTGGCCTCGCTCCGCACGGGTTCAGCACAAGGGCGCGGCGTTTCGGAAGGACAGTTTTCGCTGTCCGGCGCCCAGCCCAAGACCGCCTTGTGCCGCCTGGACGGCCGCTGGGGCGTGCCGAGCGGCAGGTTGGCCACCACGCACATCCTGAAGCCAACCTCCACGACCCTGTCCGGCCACCTGCAAAATGAACATTTCTGCCTGAATCTGGCCCGGCGGGCAGGATTGCCGGCGGCCCGCTCCTCCATCGAGTCCTTCGGCGACGAGGTCGCCCTCGTCGTGGAGCGCTATGACCGGATCGTCACCGGGCCGCAGGCAGTGATGCGGGTGCATCAGGAAGATGTCTGTCAGGCACTGGGGCTACCCCCGGACCGGAAGTACGAAAGCGATGGCGGCCCCGGCATCGGCGCGATCATGCGCCTGCTGATGCAAAGTTCGTCGCCGGAGGAGGATCGAAGGTCTTTCGCCAGGGCCATCGCGTTCAATTTCTGCATTCTGGGCACGGACGCGCATGCGAAGAATTACTCGGTGCTGCTGGGGCCCAGGCAGGCCAGGCTGGCGCCGCTGTACGATGTCGCCTCCTTCCTGCCCTATGGCGCGACACCGTGGGAGAACCTGCGAATGGCGATGCGCATCGGCGATCATCGATATTATGGGGAAGTCCTGCCGCGGCACATCGAGCGACTGATGCGCGAAGTCGGCTTCTCCGCCGATGAGGCCATGCGGGTGTTCCGGGAGATGGTCACCAACCTGCCCGGCCGGGCCGAGGCTTTGCGGGATGAAATCCGCGGCGGGCCGTGCGACCATCCGGTGCTGGACGACCTCGTCCGCAAGCTCGACTCATGGTGCCGCGACATCGCCAGGCGCTGGTGGAACGACACGAAGGATCTGACCTGATGACCCGCTCCGCCCGTATCGAAGCCACACTGACCGCCCGCTTCGCCCCCACCCTGCTGCAAGTGCGCGACGACAGCGCCCAGCATGCCGGCCACGCCGGCGCCGCGCCGGGCGGCGAAACGCATTACTCCGTCACCATGGCTTCCGCCGCCTTCGACGGGCTGAATCGGGTCGCCCGCACCCGGCTGGTGAACGAGGCGTTGGCGCCGGAATTCGCCGCCGGCCTGCACGCGCTGGCGTTGAAGCTCAGGGCGTCGGGCGAGGACTGACCGACAGCGTCTTCAGCCCGAAGCCCAGCATCCGGTGGTCCGGCGGCACCGCCACGCCGGCGCCGACGTCGAATTCGACCTCCAGCACATCGCCGGCGGGCCATGGGGCATCCAGCTCCAGCGTGGTGTCCCCATGCACCGGGCAGTCCCGCCCGAGCACGCGGATCACATGCCCGCCCGGCGGGGACATCACCAGCAGCGAAAGGCGTACGGCCGGGCAGCGCCAGCCCGCATCCAGCGGTATTCGTAGCGCCACCCGACCTGGGGTCACCGCCCAGCAACCCCAATCTTCCTGATGCGACCAGCCATCGCCCTGGCGCAGCAGCGCGCCACAGGCCTGATACGGCGGCGGCAGCGCCGGCAATTCCGGCGCAGGCGGCAGGCCGCAGGTGACCCATTCGCCGGGTGGCAGCGGCGCCCGGTCCAGCGGGAGACCAGGGGGCGCCCGCAGCGATTCGGCGCAACGTTCAGCCAAATCCCGC
>CAXTJY010000676.1:0-2312 GCA_964244395.1 uncultured Rhodovarius sp. | reverse complement strand
TATCATCTGGAACGCGCGACCATTTCGCCCGGATCGCATGTCGCGGTCTCGAACCGAGTGTCGCCAAGCATTAAAAGCCGGACCGAGTGCCGCTGCTCGAGAGCTCTTCGAATACGGCCCCGGTGCCTTCGTTTCTCCAACTTCTTCCGACGGCGCCGGGCCGACAACTGGGCAGACCGTGGGTCATGCTGAACAACCAGGATGCAGAATGGTCCTATTGACTTGGCATTGTCGCGGCATTCAGACGCAAGTCACCGTGCAGCAGTTTGAGCGCGTTCTAGGCAATGACACATAAACTCGGAAAGCCCAGTCTAATGTCCGAGATTTGAACTCTAGTGGCTCGGCCCGCGATCAACCGCGAACGCGCGCCCAAGGTGCTCGCCCAAATGTGACATCAACCGACTCTCGTGGGGATGCGGGGGATACATCCCGGAACACTCAGTCGCATCTAGGCCGATGCCCTGCCCTGTCCTGCCAGCATTGCGCCTAAGCGATGGAGTGGACGCCCCCCGACGGCATCGTGTGCCAGAGTGGAGGTGTTTGCAGCCACTTCAGAGGAGGCGTCCGTGGCAGAAGTTATCACAATCGGTCTCGATCTGGCCAAGTCGGTCTTTCAGGCGCACGGCGCGGATGCGCTAGGAGCTGTAGTGTTCCGCAAAAAGCTGAGGCGGGCCCAGGTCTTGCCCTTCTTCGCGAGCCAGCCACGCTGCGTGGTGGCGATGGAGGCGTGCGGCGGCTCTCACTACTGGGCCCGGGAAATCGGCGCGTTGGGACACGAGGCCCGGCTCATTCCGCCGGCCTATGTGAAACCCTTCGTGAAGCGCCAGAAGAACGACATGGCCGATGCCGAGGCCATCTGCGAGGCGGCGCAGCGGCCGACCATGCGGTTCGTCGCGCCCAAGAGCGTTGAGGCCCAAGGTGCGGCGATCGTGTTCCGCACCCGTGATCTGCTGGTTCGTCAGCGGACCCAGTTGACCAATGCGCTGCGGGGCCACATGGCGGAGTTCGGCCTGGTCGTCAGGCACGGTCTTCGGCACGCTGAAAAGCTGATCGAGCTGGTGAAGGATCCCGCGGCGGATCTACCGATGGAGGCGCGCTCGGTGCTCGCCATCATGGTGGAGGCGCTTGAACGACTCCAGGCCGGCATCGCGGTCCTCGACAGGGAGATCGCCTCCCGGGCCAAACAGGATCCGACGGCGAGCCGACTGATGACCATTCCAGGCGTCGGCCCCGTGGTGGCCACTGCGCTGGTGGCGCTGGCTCCTCCCGCCTCCACGTTCAGGCGCGGCCGCGACTTCGCCGCCTGGCTGGGCCTCACGCCAAAACAGCATTCCAGCGGCGGCAAGGAGCGGCTGGGGCGGACCACCAAGATGGGCGAGCGAAGCCTGCGCCGACTGCTGATCCTCGGGGCCAGCGCCGCGACCCAGGGCGCCGGGCGCGACGGCACCCGAGCCGACCCGTGGCTGCGGAGCATGCTGGCCAGAAAGCCGCGGATGCTCGTGACCGTGGCGATGGCCAACAAGATGGCAAGGATCGTCTGGGCGCTGATGGCGCACGGCGGGACTTACAGAGCTCCGGCCGCGGCGGCCTAGCGCCAAAGCGGCTTGAGGCGTCGGGGAGGCAGGAAGGTCAACGAGAGGTATGGCGCAACGGTCGGAAGACGGGGTCGGGAAAACCAGGGAATGGCGAAGCGCCTCGAGCGCGCCTAAGCGATTTGGACCCGATCCGCGATCTCCATACAGGCCAGCGGCGTGTGAACAGCCGCATCAACAGGCCGGACACACGACAGCACCTGACTGCGCGCCAGCTGATCGAAAAACCGCTTGCATCCGAAGGGGCGTCCACACACGCCATTCCACGAAACGGTGCCGGCAGTTCACCTGAAAGTCCAATCTCACCCCATCGTCGGGATGACGAAGCTGGAGTCCGCGTGTTCCAGGTCCGAGTCGGGCCAGCGCGCCGTGACGGTCTTGACCTTGGTCCAGAACTTCACGCCTTCCATGCCGTGCTGGTTGGTGTCGCCGAAGGCCGAGCGCTTCCAGCCGCCGAAGGTGTGATAGGCGACCGGCACCGGGATGGGGACGTTGATCCCGACCATGCCGACGTTGACGCGGGCGGCGAAGTCGCGGGCCGCGCGGCCGTTCTGGGTGAAGATGGCGACGCCGTTGCCGTACTGGTGCTTCGAGGGCAGCGACAGGGCTTCCTCGAAGCTGGCGGCGCGGACGATCTGGAGGACGGGTCCGAAGATCTCCTCCTTGTAGGACTCCATCGTCGGGGTGACGTGGTCGAACAGGGACGGGCCGACGAAGTAG
>CAXTJY010000675.1:1094-2323 GCA_964244395.1 uncultured Rhodovarius sp. | reverse complement strand
GAGGGCTATCTGTTCTCCGGCGCGCAGGACGCCTTCCGCGCCGCCGCCGAGGCCGCGCACGCCGCCGGCCGCAAGGTCGCGCTGTCGCTCTCCGACGGCTTCTGCGTCGATATGAATCGCGATGCCTTCCGCCACTTCGTCCGCGACCACACCGACATCCTGTTCGCCAACGAGACCGAGATCCTGAGCCTGTACGAGACCGCGGATTTCGAGGCGGCGGCGGCGCAGGCGGGCAAGGAGGTAGCCATCGCGGCGCTGACCCGGGGCGAGAAGGGGAGTGTCGTGCTGGCCGGCGGCGCCCGCCACGTCGTTGCCGCGCAGCCGACGCAGGTGGTGGACACGACGGGCGCCGGCGACGCCTACGCCGCCGGCTTCCTGGCAGCGCATACGCGCGGGTTGGGCCTGGCCGAGGCCGGCCGCTGGGGCAGCGTCTGCGCCGCCGAGGTGATCAGCCATTTCGGCGCCCGGCCGCAGGCCGATCTCAGGGCTTTGGTGGGAGCCTGACGATGATGCAGAGACGTGTGATCCTGTTGTCCCTGCTGGCGGCGCCGGCCATGGCGCATCACGACGAGCCGCATCCGGTGGTCCTGGCGCAAGCGCCGGACCGGACCCTTCGCGAGATGCAGCGCGAGCAGCGCAACCCCGCCACCCCCTACGTCCCGGAGCAGAACCGCGACGCCGGCAGCGCCGACGCCGCCGGCATCGATGACGCGGCCGGCCTGCTCTACGCGGCGCAGACGGCGCTGCGCGCCAACCGCCGAGGCCAGGCCATCGAGTTCATGGAACGGGCGGAATCGCGATTGCTGACCCGCAGCACGCCGGCACCGCGCGCCGGCGAGGCGGTCTCCGCCGGCCCGGTGCCGCGCATCGCGGCGGCGCGGGCCGCCGTGGTGGCGGGCAACCTGCCGCAGGCGCACCAGGAGATCGAGGCGGCACTGGCGGCGATGAGCCGGCCGCGCACGCGAGGGCGCCGCGGGCGGGAATAGGGCCAACGATCCACGCCAGGCGGCGCACCCGACGCATCGGGGCCAGGAGGCACCGCTTAACCGGCCGCAATCTGGTCCGCAGTCTCAGGGGCTGACGCAGCCGCCCGCCGGGTGCAGCATCCGCGCCGGGAGGCTGCCATGACACCATTGAGCGGGCTGCGCGTGCTGGACCTGTCGCACGTCCTGGCGGGCCCCTATGCCACCATGAAGGCGTGGGCGCTACGCTCCAGCTCCTGCCAGGCC
>CAXTJY010000675.1:0-1084 GCA_964244395.1 uncultured Rhodovarius sp. | reverse complement strand
CTGTCGCTGCTGGGCGCGGAGGTCATCAAGATCGAGAAGCCGCCTGTGGGCGACGCGATCCGCGATCTGGAAACCCGGCCCGGCGATGGCGGCGTGACGGCCGCTTTCCAGGGCGTCAATGCCGGCAAGCGGGCCATCGCGCTGGATCTCACCCGGCCGGAAGGGCAAGAGGTGTTGCAACGGCTGATCCCAACCGCCGCGGTGTTCCTGGAGAGTTTTCGCCCCGGCAAGATGGCGGGGCTGGGCTTCGGCCCGGCGGCGGTGGCCGCGCTGAACCCCGCCATCGTCTATTCCTCCGTCTCGGCCTGGGGGCAGCAGGGGCCGTATGCCGGCCGGCCGGGCTACGACCACGTCATGCAAGCCGCCACCGGAATGATGTGGCTGCAGGGTGACGACCCGGCGGCGCCGCCGGTGAAGGTGGGCTTCCCGGCCATCGACATGGCGGCCGGCATGATGGGCGCGCTGGCGGTGATGACAGGGCTGATGCAGCGCCGGGCGGGGGCGACAGGCCCCATCGTGCTCGACATCTCGATGGCGGATGCGGCGCTTGCGCTGATGTCCGCCTCGGCCTCGCGCTACCTGATGGAGGGCGCGGCGCCCGGCCGCATCGGCAACGCCGCCTTCGCAGCCAGCCCGGGCGGCGGCGTGTGGCACACCGCCGATGGCTGGCTGGCCACCGCGGCCAACACCCTCGCGCAGTTCGAGCGGCTTGCGCAGGTGCTGGGCAGGCCGGAATTCGCCAGCACGCCGGATTGGCTGCGAATGCGCCCGGCACCTGATGCCATCCTGCGCGAATGCGGCACGCCGCGGCTGCTGGCGGCCATGACGGATGCCTTCCGGGGCCGGGGCAGCGCGGAATGGGAGGAAGCGCTGAGCGCCGCCGGCGTGCCGGCCGCCGCGGTGCGCAGCCCGGCCGAATTCCTCGATGGCCCCTACCGCCGGACCGGCGGCTTCTCGGGCACCGTGCGGAACCCTAATGACCCAGACGGCCCGCCGCATGAGGTTCTGGGCGCCGGCTTCCGCATCAACGGCCAGGCGCCGCTGCCCGCCGCCCCCGCGCCTCGGCTGGGCGCCGACACAGATG
>CAXTJY010000674.1:0-2333 GCA_964244395.1 uncultured Rhodovarius sp. | reverse complement strand
CGTCGCCTGGTCGCCGACACAGTTGACGATACCGCTGCGCGCCCGCCGGGCGTTGTGCAGATTGGCCAAGCCGTTCGACAGCCCGGGCGCGCAGTGCAGCAAGGTGACGGCGGGCTTGCCGGCCATCCGCCAATAGCCATCCGCCGCGCCGGTGACGATATTCTCCTGCAGGCCGAGCACGCAGCGCATGCCCGGCACCCGGTCCAGCGCCGCCACGAAATGCATCTCCGACGTGCCGGGGTTGCTGAAGCAGACCTCCACCCCAGCCCCCAGCAGGGTGTGGACCAGGCTCTCGGCGCCGTTCATCTCGCTCAACTCTTCTCTCCCGACATTCGCGGCCGAGCCTGCCCAGCGGCGCCGCGGTGGGCAAGGGGCCGCGGCCGGGTTAAGGCTGCGGGCATGCGAAAGATCATTACCCTCGGCTTCATCGCCGGTTTCCTGTCCGTGCTGGTGTTCCACCAGGGCACGGCGTTCCTCCTCAATATCCACGGCAACAACGTGCCCGGACTGGTGGCCTGGATCGGCCGCACCGGGCCTGCCTTCAACATGATGCCGGTGCCGCCCTTCGGCGTGCCCACGGTGATCAGCCAGGCCTTCTGGGGCGGGCTGTGGGGCATTGCTCTGGCCGCGCTGTTCCGCGCCGCCCCGGTGCCGGACCTGTTCACCGGCTTCGTCTTCGGCGCGGTGGTGCTGACCCTGGTGGGCTTCACCATAGTGGCCCAGGCCAAGGGCCTGCCGATGTTCGCCGGCGGCAACCGTCAGGTGTGGCTGCGCGCTGCCCTGCTGAACGGCGCTTGGGGTTGGGGCACCGCCTTCCTGTTTCGGCCTTTGGCAATGCGAGGCTGACAGACGACAACGCTGGCGCGTTGCGCTGGGTTCAGGCCACTGGCGATGCGAGGCTGAGGGCCACCTCCGCCGCCGCCCAGTCCACCCAGGGCAGCAGCGCCCGGATGTCCGCGGTCTCCACCGTGGCGCCGCCCCAGATGCGCAAGGAGGGTGGCGCGTCGCGATAGCCGCCGACGTCCAGCGCCACGCCTTCTCCTTCCAGCAGCGTCGCCATCTTCTGCGCCGCTTTTGCCTGGCCGGTGGCGGACAGGGCGCGAAACCAAGCCATGTCCGGCGCGATGCAGATGGACGTGCAGGAGCGTGTCTCGTCCCGTTTCGCCAGAAAGCGCCAGCAGGCAGGCCCCGCCCATGCCACCACCGCCGCCAGATTGGCCTCGCTGCGCGCTATGAGGCCGCGCAGCCCGCCCACGCCCTCCGCCCAGCGCAGCCCGTCCAGCGCATCCTCCACGCACAGCATGCTGGGCGTGTTGATGGTGTCGCCCTGGAAAATGCCTTCGATCAGGCTGTCGCCATTGGTCAGCCGGAAGACCTTGGGCATGGGCCAGCGCGGCGTGTGCGAGGTCAGCCGTTCCACCGCGCGGGGGGACAGCGCCAGCATGCCGTGCCCGGCCTCACCGCCGAGTACCTTCTGCCAGGACCAGGTCACGACATCCAACCGATCCCACGGCAGGTCCATGGCAAAGGCGGCCGAGGTGGCGTCGCAGATGGCCAGGGCATCGCGGGCGGGATCGATCCAGTCGCCGCTCGTCATCCGCACGCCGGAGGTGGTGCCGTTCCAGGTGAACACCACGTCGCGCCGCCAATCCACCTGCGCCAGGTCGGGCAATGCACCGTAGGGGGCGGCGATGACCCGGGTCTCCAGCCGCAACTGCTGCCGGATGTCGGCAGCCCAGGCATCGCCGAAGCTTTCGAAGGCGACGACATCCACGCCGCGGGGTCCGAGCATGTGCCACATCGCCATTTCGATGGCGCCGGTGTCGGACCCCGGCACGATGCCGAGCCGCCAACCTTCGGGCAGGCCCAGGATGGCCTTGCTGCGCTCGATCACCTCGGCCAGCCGGGCGCGGGCAGGGGCGGCGCGGTGGCTGCGGCCCACCAGCGCACCCTCCAGCGCCGAGAGTGACCAGCCAGGCCGCTTGGCGCAGGGGCCGGAGGAGAATTCGGCCCGGAGCGGGCGGGTCAGCGGCTTCGACACGGCGGTCCTTCCTGGCTGGGCCGAAGCTTTGCCTCGCCAGGCACGCGCTTGCAACCTTCCGGCAATTCTGGTCGGAAGGGTGCATGGCTAGTCTGCACGCCTACCTCGTAACCCTGTTCGACGAACGGGCCGGCCATCTGGCGCAGGCGCTGACGCTGTGGCGCGCCGGCGTGGATTTCGAGCGGGAGTTCTGGACCCGCTGGTTCGCCACCCAGGGGCTGAGCTGGCAGGCGGAATACGCGCTGCGCATGCAGCCCCGACCGCTGGCGGATTGGCATGCGGCGATGCTGCC
>CAXTJY010000673.1:0-2343 GCA_964244395.1 uncultured Rhodovarius sp. | reverse complement strand
CCGGCCTTGTCCGGCTCGGCCACGGGCTTGAATCCCAGCCGGTCCAGCAGCCCGGTCACCGCCTCCGCTTGCACCGCCTCCACAATGATCTCAATCCGCTTGCGCGCCGTCATCTGCATGGCTCAGACCCCCGCCGCCCACATGTAGAGCGGTATTCCCAGCAGGATATTGAACGGGAAGGTGATCGCCACCGATAGGGTCACGTAGATTCCCGCATCCGCCCGCGGCAGCGCCATGCGCATCGCCGCCGGCACCGCGATGTAGCTGGCGCTGGCGCCCATCACCGTGAACAGCGCCACCCCACCCGGCGACAGCCCGGCCAGATGCCCTCCAGCCCAGCCGCAAGCCGCCCCCACCAGCGGCATCACCAGCCCAAACCCGATCAGCGCCGGCGGCAGGCCGCGCCCCGCCGCCCGCAGCTGCCGCGCCGCCATCAGCCCCATCTCCAGCAAAAAGAAGCACAGCGCGCCCTGCCACAGCCCCTCGGTGAAGGGCGCCAGCTGCGCCTTCCCCGCCGGCCCGGCGAACCAGCCGATGAAGAAGCTGCCCAGCAGCAGCACCACGGACCCGTTCAGGAACACCTCCCGCGCCAGCTTGCGGGTGAACACCTTGCCGGACGCGCCCCGCGCCAGCACCAGCGCCGAGATGATCGCCGGCGTCTCCATCGAGGCCAACACCGCCGGCATGAAGCCCTCGTACCCCACGCCGCGCGACGCCAGTATGCCGGCAGCCGCGGCGAATGTGACGACCGACACCGAACCGTAATGCCCCGCCACCGCCGCCGCCGTCTCGCGGTCCAGCCGCAACCCGCGCAGCGCGGCGAAGGCCGGCAGCGGCAGCAGCAGCGACAGCCCGATCCCCACCGCCAGCGCCGGCAACAGCGAAGCCGCCCCACCCGGATCGCCGATGGCGGCACCGCCCTTCAGGCCGATGGCGAGCATCAGGTACAGCGACAGGCCCTTGGCCATCGCCTCGGGCACCGACAGGTCGCTGCGCAGCGCGCCGGCGGCGAAGCCCAGGGCGAAGAACAGGACGGGGGGCGGCAGCAGGGTCGAGAATTCAGGCACGCGAAGGGTTTACGGCATCGTCGGCCCAGGCGCGACACGGCGCTTGCATTCCAGCCCCGATTCGCCGTCTCATTCCGCCAGCGATACGGGGGACCCATGCCGGAACTCGGCCAAACGACACCTGGCAACGTGCTGCGCGGCTCGGCGCTGGAGGCGCTGGCCGAATTGGCCAACGGCCGCTTCGAGGAGCGCATGCGGCTGGATGCCGCGTCGCGCCTGCTGGTGGTGATCAAGCGCGTGCTGTTGCTGCGCACTGCCGGCCAACTGCCCGAGCCGGCACCGAAGCCTGCCCAGCGACGCGCGGTGACGGAAATCGAACGCATCGCCGCCGCCTGGAACCCGATCGCGATCACCGCCGGGGAATTCGTGAACGACCTGCCGCCGGGTGACGTGCGACTGTTGGTGGAGCTGGCGCCGGTCTGGGCCGGGGCGGCCGCCTGATCGCGGCGCCTATGCGCGATGCTCGGCGATGATCGCCTGCATCCGCCGTATCGCCACCGGCAGCCCCTCGAAGACACTCGTCGAGATCAGGAAGTGCCCGATGCTGACCTCTACGATCTCCTGGATCGCCGCGACGGGGCCCAGATTGTCGTAGGTCAGGCCGTGCCCGGCGTGGCAGTGGAGGCCCAGCCTTGCGGCGTGCGCGGCGGCTGCCTGAATGCGCGCCAACTCCCCCGCATGGCCCTCCGCGTAGCGCCCGGTGTGCAGCTCCACTGCCTGGGCGCCCAACCGCTTCGAGGCGTCCAGCGCCGCGGCCTCCGGCTCGACGAACAGGCTGACCTCGATGCCGGCGGTGCTCAGCCGGGCGATGGCCTCGATCAGGAAAGGGCCAGCATTGCGCACGTCCAGCCCGCCCTCGGTGGTCAGCTCGGCCCGCTTCTCCGGCACAATACAGCAGGCCAGGGGGCGTAGCCGTTCGGCCATCGCCACCATCTCCTCGGTGGCCGCCATCTCGAAATTCAGCCGGCAATCCACCTCGGCCGAGATCCGCTCCAGGTCGCGATCGCGGATGTGCCGGCGGTCCTCACGTAAATGCACGGTGATGCCGTCGGCGCCCGACGCCATGCACAGCTGCGCCGCCGCCACCGGGCATGGGAAGTTTCCGCCCCTGGCGTTCCGCAGGGTGGCGACGTGGTCCACATTCACTGAAAGCCGCATTTACTCTCCCCTGTTTTCGGCCAGCCGCGCCGCCAGACGCAACGCGGCGATGAGCGAATTCGGGCTGGCCACCCCCTGCCCCGCAATGTCCAGCGCCGTGCCATGATCCGGGCTGGTG
>CAXTJY010000672.1:0-2347 GCA_964244395.1 uncultured Rhodovarius sp. | reverse complement strand
ATCACCCTTGCAGCCCGCCCGGTCACCTCGCGCATCGCCGTGGTCGGCGCGCTGGATGCGGGCGCCCAGGTCAGCGTCGTGGGGCCGTTCGACGGGCTGGTGCGCGAGCGGCGGTTTCGCTACGGCGGCGCGGTGCAACGCGGTGAGATGCTGCTGCGGATGGACACCGCCGCCGTCGAGGTCACGCTGCGCGAGGCGCGCAGCGCGCTGATCCGGGCGCAGCAGCGGGTGGAGGAGCTGCGCGGCTGGGCCAATGGCTTCGAGGCCTCCCGCGCGCGGCGCGCCGTGGCGCAGGCCGAGCTGGAGGCGGGCGACCTCCGCACGCGGGTCGGCGCCTCGGCCGCCCTGCTGGCCCGCGGCATCATCCCGGCGGAGGAGCACCGCAACCTGGTGCAGCAGCAGCGCAACCAGACCCTGCAGATGCAGGCGGCGCGGCAGGATCTCGAAGCCACGCTGGGCCGCGGCGACGCCGAGACCGCGCGCATCGCGGGCTTCGAGCTCGCCAATGCCGAGGTCAAGGTGCGCGACCTGGAAGCCGATATTGCGGCCGCGGACATCCCGGCCCCGGTTTCCGGCGTGGTGCTGCTGCCGCCGCAGCCCGAGGGTGGCCGGCGGGCGGAAACCATCGAGGTCGGCAGCCGCGTCACCCGCGGCCAGACCATGCTGGTGATCGGCGACCTGGAAACCTTCCAGGTGCGCGCGCAGGTGGATGAAATCGACGTGGGCAAGCTGCGCATCGGCCAGCCGGTGCAGGTGACCGGTGACGCTTTTAGTGACGTGACGCTGACCGGACGGGTCGCCAGCGTGGCGGCCCAGGCCTCGGCGGAGGGCAATGCGCGCACCGGGCTGCCCAGCTTCGCGGTGACCATCGAGATCGGCGGCATCGCGGCCGAGGAGCGGCGGCGGCTGGCGGTGGGCATGTCGGCCAGCCTGGCGATCATCACCTACGACAACCCGAACGCCTTCGTGGTGCCGCCCCAGGCGGTGCGCGAGGCTGGCGACGTGCGGGCGGTGCGCATGCGCGATGGCCGGGACGTGCCGGTGACCATCGGCATCGCCCAGCCCGAGGGCGTGGAGATCCGGGGCGAGCTGCGGGAGGGCGATGTGATCGTATTGGGCCGATGAACCTGGCCGGGCTGTCCTTCCGCGACCTCGAATATGTGGTCGCGGTGGCGGAGAATCTGCATTTCGGCCGGGCGGCGCAGGCCTGCTCGGTCAGCCAGCCCACACTGTCGGCGCAGATCAAGAAGCTGGAGGAGTATCTGGGCTTCGAGATCTTCGAGCGCGCCAACCGCACCGTGCTGCTGACCGAGCGGGGCCAGGGCGCGGTGGCGCAAGCGCGCATCATTCTGGCCGAGGGCCGGCGGCTGATGGAGCAGGCGCAGGCAAGCGGCGAGCCGCTGTCCGGCACCTTCCGCCTGGGCGTGCTGTCCACGCTGGGGCCGTACCTTCTGCCGCTGCTGCTGAAGCCCTTGCGCGAACAATTCCCCAAGCTGCGGCTGCTGATCAGCGAGGGGCTGACCTGGCCGCTGGTGCAGCAGCTGGAGGCGGGCTCGCTGGACGCCATCCTGGCCGCGTCGCCGGTGAAGGAGGCCGAGCTGTCCGAGCTGCCGGTGTTCTTCGAAAGCTTCGTGCTGGCGGTGCCGCGCGACCACCGGCTGGCCACGGTGGATGCGGTGACGTGGAGCGATATCGAGGCGGATGAGCTGATCCTGCTGAATGAAGGCCATTGCCTGCGCGAGCAGGTGCTGACCCTGTGCCCGGCGCGCGACCGCGGCGCCCGCACCGGCGATCCGTTGCAGGCCAGCAGCCTGGAAACGTTGCGGCAGATGGTAGGTGCCGGCATCGGCAGCACCATGCTGCCCCGGCTGGCGGTGGCGGTCGGCGCGCTGCTGGACGACATGGTGGCGTATCGGCGATTTTCGGGTGGCGAGGAACCGGGCCGGACCATCAGCCTGTTCCACCGCCAGAGCTTCGGCCGCATCCGCGAGGCGCGGCTGTTGCGCGAGGCGATCCGGAATGCGTTGGCTGCGGCAGGGCTCGTCCGCATACTGGGCCCGAAGGACAGGGGAGCGGCGGCATGAGCCAGGCCAAGGAACACGCATCGGCGCATCTGCGCGGCATCTGGTGCGCGGCGCTGATGCCGTTCGTGCCGGGTTCGCTGGCGATGGACGAGGCCGGCTTCCGGGCCAACCTGCGGCACTGGTTCACCGAGTTGGGCATCGACGGCGTCTTCGTCAGCGGCAAGCAGGGCGAGTTCTTCTCGATGGGCGTGGCCGAACGCAAGCGCAGCTTCGAGATCGCCGTCGATGTCGCCCGCGCCACCGGCAAGCGCACGATCATGAGC
>CAXTJY010000671.1:0-2362 GCA_964244395.1 uncultured Rhodovarius sp. | reverse complement strand
CGCAGCTTGCAGATGAAGACGTCGATGATCTTGGCGTCCGGCTCGTCGATGCCGCCATACAGGTGGTCGAGGAAATTCTCCTTCGAAAGCACGGCACCCCGGCGCAGCACGAGCAACTCCAGGATGGCGTATTCCTTGCTGGTCAGCGCCACCGGCCGGCCCTCGACCGACACTTCGCGCGCCGCCAGGTCCATGGTGATGCCGCCGACTTCCAGCCGCGAATGGGAAAAGCCCTTGGAGCGGCGAACGATGGCCTGCAGCCGGGCGACCAGTTCGTTCTGATCGAACGGCTTGGCCAGGTAGTCGTCGGCGCCGGCGTTGAGGCCTTTGATCTTGTGTTCGGCCTTGGACTGGCCGGAAAGCATGAGGATCGGCGCGGCGTTCTTGGCGTTGCGCATCCGGCGGACGATGTCGAAGCCCTCGGCGTCGGGCAGCATCACGTCCATGATGATAGCGTCGTAATCATACAGCTTTGACAGCTCCAGCGCCTCCGCCCCGGTCTCGGCGGTGTCCACCACCATCCGCGCCTGTTGCAGGATGAAGCTGATGCCGCGGGCAATGGTGCGGTCATCTTCGGCGAGGAGTATACGCATAAGTGAAGCCCTTTTGGTTGCTGACGGGCCGACGATACTACCTATGCGTGTGCTGTCCAACGGAAACGACCAAAAGGTTGCAACCAAAAAAAAGATTTTACGACGAAGTTTCGGTGTTGGGTGAACGTGATGGCAATCTGCGAGACATAAGATTAACGGATCGGGACCGTAACGAGTGGGGCCCACCCAGCCCCGTGCCGAAGGCACTCAGCGGCCGCAGAGTGCCTAGGCGAGACTGAGGCCGTGCCGTCCCCGGCTCAGCTTTCCTCGTCCCGCTCGCCCTCGACTTCGATCTCGGCGTCGATCGTCTCGTCCTCATCCTCCAACTCGTCGGCGTCCAGCGCCGCCGCGTCAGGATCGACGTCCTCGATCTCTACATCATCGGCTTCGGCGTCGCCGCCCGGCACCGCGGCGCGCTTCTTCACCTTCTCATCCACCACGACCGGGCCGCGCTTGGGCCGCGGCTGTTCGGCCGGCTGTTCGGTGCCGCATTTCGGGCAACTCGCGGGCACCTTCGCCAGATCGTAGAATTTCGCGCCACAGGCGACGCAGATGCGCTTCATTCCGAGGTCGGGCTTCGCCATGCTCAATGCCTTATAGAAGCTGCGCCGGCAGGTCCCGCAGAAGGGCGCCGGCCGAAGGGTGCGGCGCATTGCCATGCCCCCCTCCCCCTGTCAAACCACGCGGGCCATGCATGCCGAAAACGCCCCGCGGCCGCTCCGCTCCAGCCCGCCCACACAGCCGCTCTCCGGCCGGCTAAGGGTGGCAGGGGACAAATCGATCTCGCATCGCGCATTGATGTTCGGCGCGCTGGCGGTCGGCACCACCACCATCGACGGACTGCTGGAAGGCGAGGACGTGCTGCGCACCGCCGCCGCCATGCGGCTGCTGGGCGCCACAGTGGACAGGCTGGGCGAGGGGAAGTGGCGTGTCGCAGGCCGTGGAGTCGGCGGCCTGACCGAGCCGGCCGACGTGCTGGACATGGGCAATAGCGGCACCGCGGCGCGGCTGATCTGCGGCCTGCTCGCCGGCCACCCGATCTTTGCGGTGATGACCGGCGACGCCAGCCTTCGCCGCCGCCCGATGAAGCGGGTCACCGACCCCCTGGCCGCCACCGGCGCCCTCTTCACCAGCCGCGAGGGCGGCCGGCTGCCGCTGGCGGTGCAGGGCGCGCGCGACGCCCTCCCGCTGGACTACACCCTCCCGGTCGCCTCGGCGCAGGTGAAGAGCGCCTGCCTGCTGGCCGGCCTGTGTGCCCGCGGCACCACGCGGATCATCGAACCCGAGGCCACCCGCGACCATTCGGAGAACATGCTGCGGCATTTCGGCGCCACGGTGTTCGTGGAGAAGCAGGGCAACGGTCGGGTCATTGAATTGATCGGCCAACCCGAACTGTTGGCCGCCCCCGTGGTGGTGCCCGGCGACCCGTCCTCCGCCGCCTTCCTGGCCGTGGCCGCGCTGCTGGTGCCGGGCAGCCGCATCGTCATCGAGAATGTCGGGCTCAACACCCTTCGTGCAGGCGTCTTTACGACGTTGAACGAGATGGGCGCCGGCATCTCCGTCGCCAACGCCCGCACCGAGGGCGGCGAGCCGGTGGGCGACCTGGTGATCAAGGCCACGGCGCTGCACGCCACCGACGTGCCGGCCGACCGGGCGCCCAGTATGATCGACGAGTACCCCATCCTCGCCGTCGCCGCCGCCGCCGCCCGCGGCACCACCCGCATGCGCGGCCTGGCCGAGCTGCGGGTGAAGGAGAGCGACCGGCTGGC
>CAXTJY010000670.1:0-2365 GCA_964244395.1 uncultured Rhodovarius sp. | reverse complement strand
ATCGTCACCGGCACCGGCCTGAAGGCCGCCGGGGCCGTCGCCGATCTCGTGCAATAGGACAGGGCGTACCGTGAGCAGAAAACCGGCGAAGGCGGCACATCCGCTTCCTGCGGACAGAGAGGTCCTGTTCGGGCAGCTCAAGCAAATCGCGCAGGGCCTGGGCGATACCTTCGCGCCGTTCTGCGAGGTCGTGGTGCATGACTTGACCGATCCGAAGAACGCGATCGTGGCCATTCACAACAATCTGTCCGGCCGCCAGGTTGGGCAGCCGGCGACTGAACTCGGGCTCGCCCGCATCGCCGATCCGGACTATCCTCAGGTCATTGCCAACTACGCCAATGCCTTCGCGGACGGGCGGCAAGCCAAGAGCACGTCGGTCGGCATCAAGGACGCGGACGGAACCTACGTCGCGGCGCTCTGCCTGAATATCGACCTGACACTGTTCCATGGCCTACAGAGCGCGATCGGTCAGTTCACAAGCGTGGAGGCGCAGAGCGGCCCTAAGGAAACCCTTAATCCCGCCAATGCGGACGCCATCCGCGCGTGCATCGACCGGTTTGCGGCCCAGCACGCGACGACGCCGCGTGCCCTCAAGACGGGGCAGCGGCGTACTCTGCTGCGCGAGCTCAGGGACGCCGGCTGCCTACAGGTGCGCCGGTCCTCGGAGGTCATTGCGGCCCACCTCGGCGTATCCCGGGCCACCGTCTATGCCGACACCAAGCAACTCATGCACGCGGTCAACTGATGCCGAGCGACGCCGAACTCCTCATCCTCTCCGGCCCGCAGGTCGAGATGTTGCTCCAGCCCGCCGATGTTCTCAATGCGGTGCGCGAGGCCTTCGTCCTGCACAGCGAGCGAAAGGGCCGGGTCTTTCCCGTGGTGCGCGAACGCCTCAATACGGGCGGGGTTTTCGGGATCAAGTCGGGGGACGTGCAGGCGCAGTCTTTGCTTGGTTTCAAGGCGGCCGGCTTCTGGCCGGCAAATCGCGCGCAGGGTGGCGAACCGCACCAAGCGACGATCATGCTGTTCGATCCCGCCACGGGCCGGCCGACCTGCCTGATCGATGGCAACGCCATCACCACGGCGCGCACGGGTGCTGCTGGAGCGCTGGGCCTGGAACAGTTCGCGCGGCCCGACAGCACGCGCCTGTGCGTCTTCGGCACGGGCGTGCAGGCACGGGTTCATCTCACACTGGCACTGAGCATGATGCCGACAATCCGCAAGGTCCGTTACCTGACGTCCCAGGGTATCCCGAACGCTAACTTCGAAGCGGCCTTCGCATCCCGCTGCGGGTTGCACCACACCACTGACTCGGATGATGCGGTCGCGGCAAGTGACATCGTCATCACCGCGACGACCGGTCGCCAGGCGCTGTTCGCGGTCGATGCGGTGCAGCCGGGCACGCACATCAATGCGGTCGGCACGGACACCATCGGCAAACGTGAGCTGCCGGACGGCCTGATCGATCGTGCCCGCGTGTTCGTGGATGACTGCGATCAGTTTCAGAATATCGGCGAAGGCCAATGGTATGGCAATCTCGATGTAACGGAGATTGGCGCCGTCCTCACCGGCGAGATTCAGGTGGTCCGCAAGGCGGACGACGTGACGGTCTTTGATATGACCGGGATCGCGCTGCAGGATCTTACGGTTGCGCGCATGTTGCAGCGTCTCGCAGGCAAGACCGGAACAGGCACGCGCATGCCTTGGCCGTGGTAACAAATGGTGTTCCGCAAATTTTGAGACGGATCGGTGATGACTACGCTGCTTCCATTTCTCGCTTTGTTCGCAACGGAAAGTCCAAAGCGGAAGAAGAGCTTGACCGCCTCATCCTGAGCTTGTCGAAGGACACTTGGCGGCTACGGCACCAAGGCTTGCGTGATCACGGACGGTAGTGGATGCGCCATGGCCTTCCGACCGCATCCGGTCGGACCCATGAATTGCCTCGCGCGGTTCCCCTGCTCAACCGATTGCCTGGCGTGCCCGAATGGGCAGTGAGGGACAGCAGCTACACCGGCCACGCCTTTCGTAAGCGCATCTGGGACATGGGCGCACGTCCTGCAATCACGCCCCAGCGTCACGAGGAGCACGTTGCCTGCCCGGACTGGATCAACAACAATCGCCATCAGGGCGAGCGTTTGAGGGAATGGCGCAGCCTGCAGCTTTCTGGCGTCCTTTGCCGGCAGCCTGCTGGAAAAACAAATCAGCCGTCGCCGCGGCCCCAAGACAGCCATGACCGAATGGCCAGACCGAGGGACGGATCACCCGCTTGAAGCTCGTGAAGCGACCCGGCTCGGCGATCCGCAACACCAACGCCGGCAGCTTGGTGGGCAGGACCGGATCATCCTGGCCCTCGACGGCCTGCAGC